>JAHWKY010000032.1 GCA_019347575.1 Actinomycetota bacterium
CTTCGGTGGCGGAGCGGCAACCAGGTTGTCTGTTTGTCGGCGTAAGTGGTTGACGAGCGGTCGATCGGGGCCGGCACGATGTTCGCTGTGAGGCGGCCACCGGCGGTCTCTGGTGCGCCCACGCCGAGACCGCCGGGGCGCCCAGCACCGTTCATCCTCCCCCCTTGGCTTCCTTGTTCCTTCCTTGCGCTGGGCGATCCGGTGATAGAGCCAGGCCGTGGTGTGGCTGATCGTGCTCGCTGGCTACCTGTCGGGCTCGGTGCCCTACGGGCACATCCTCGCCCGCCGGCGGGGGATCGACATCCAGGGCGAGGGCAGCGGCAACATCGGCGCGACCAACGTGCTGCGCACCGGGAACAAGCGCGCGGCGGCAATGACGCTGGTCCTGGACGCGGCCACCGGCCAGCAGCGCCACGTCCTGCCCGCCCAAGAGGCCCTGTCGGTCGGCAACTTCCGCTTCAGTCCCGACGGCGCACGGGTGGCGATCGCAACCGGATCGACCGTCCGCGTCTACGAACTGCCCTCCGAACAGCTGGTAGCAGAGCTGCCGCACCGAGGTGCCACACGCGACGTCGCGTTCAGCGACGACGGGCGCATGCTCATCACCGCATCCGAATCCGGATCCGGTATCTGGGACCTTGCCACCCAACGTCAACTCGCCCGGTTTCCCGGCGCAGGCTCGTTCTCCGTCGCGTTCACCCCCGACGGACAGCGGATAGCCGTCGGCGGCACCGACGGTGCGATCCGCCTGTACCCCTGCGACGTCTGCCATCCCATCCAACGCATGCTCGAACTCGCCCGCGACCGCATCACACGACAACTCACACCAGCCGAACGTGCCCGCTTCCTACACGAACAAGCCCCCACCGACAGCGGACACGACCAGACTTGAACTACCACTGTGTAGTTATCCAACAACACCCTTCTAATTGCCGGCGCCCAGAACCAACGGGATTGTGCGGCCTCGTCACAGAATGAGCGGCCGAGCGCCGGTATCACCCGCATGGTCATGCGCATATGGCGCTTCGTCGCTACAGCGTCGGATACCGGACGGGAGCCGCCGCTCTTCGATGCCGCCCGAGGTCAGGATCGGGTGTGCGTTATCGATCGGTTCACCGGGGGCCATGACGCGCGCGACAACCACGGCTATCGCTGCTCAACTTCCACGACGTAGAGATCGTGGTCCGACAAGTTCGTGCTCTTGGCGAAGGTGGGAACGTTCCAGCAATCTCGGATCTCCCACGAGGCGGGAACGGCGATGTGATCGATGCTTCGCCCGGTGCCGCGCTGATGCGGAAGGCAGGTAGTCGGGACCTGCAGAACCAATGAGTCGGCCAGTTCGATGATGGCGTTGCGGCCTCTTCGGCTTCCGATGACGCGACTGTCCAGTGAGTGGTTCCAGTCTCCACCCCAGAGAAGGCTCCCTGCGGGTGCGCAGGTGCGGAGCGACCGGATCGCCGCCGACACGCGGTCGTCGTGGGACGCGCCGTTCCGCGGATCCTGGGCGCCAGACGCGAGCCAGCGAAGAACCGAACTCCAGATCGTCAGCCCATCAGCGTTCCGACGGCCGCAGTCCCCGGTCCGGCTCGGGGGGTCTCGCATCGCGCGTGAAGACAGCAGCCAACGCTGACGTAGACTCATGCGGCCAGTCGTCGCGGCGCCGCAACTCCTGGAGTGAGAACAGGGTTCTTACCTGGTGAGGAGCAAGACGTCGCAGTCCTGCTCGACCACGAGACGGCGATGGCGAGCATCCCACCGCGCATCGGTTCCAGGTCCCAATCCTCATCTGCCTCCCCACACCTGCACTGTCGCATCGGTGGACGAGACGCCCCTGGCCTGGCTGACGCCGTCCTGGGCCTGGTGGTACGGTCATTGGCACTTTCGACGAAGGTCGCCGCATGATCCGGGCCGGCCGCGGTGAGCCGGTCGTGCTCCTGCACGGCGTGCTGTCGAGCGAGCGGTGCTGGCGGCACGTGGTGGACCACCTCAGCCCCCATCGCGACACCGTGGCGCTGACGATGCTCGGGCACCGCGGTGGCACGCCGGTGACCCGCCGTCCGGTTGTCGAGGACGACCTGCTTGACGACGTCGAGCAGCACCTCGATGCACTCGGACTGGAGGCGGTCCACGTCGCAGGCAACTCGCTTGGCGGCTGGGTCGGGGTCGGGCTCGCGCGGCGAGGCCGCGCCCGCAGCCTCACACTGTTCTCTCCGGCCGGATGCTGGGGCCCGCAGGAACGAGCGTCCGCGGTGGCGCTGCTGGCGAGGATCGTTCAGGCGACCCGGAAGGGGCGCGACCTTCTCGACACGAATGTCAATGATCCGGACTTCCGCCGAATGGGGCTGTCCGCGAACGCGGTCCACGGCGACCGCGTGACCCCGGCCGAGTTCCTCGAGATCGCCGACGACGTGATTGGCTGCGAGATGGCAGACGACATGACCACGTTCGGCGAAGCCATGGGCTCGGCGCATAACCTGGACGTGCCGATCACGCTGGTGTGGTCGGCCCAGGATCGAATCTTCCCGATCGACGTACACCTGCCCATCGCGCGGTCACTGCTGCCCCAGGCCGACGTGATCGTGCTCGACGATGTCGGACACGTACCGATGTTCGACGACCCGGCACTGGTCGGTCGGATCATCCTGGAGCGCACCGCCGCTGGCTGACCGCCTGGACGGCGATGGGGTGCACCACAGAACGGTGCCGACGGTCATCACGGTGAGGACGGTGGATGCCGCAGGGAGCCCGAAAGGCTCGGGAGCGAGCGCGGGATGCAGTCCACGAGATTCCGTATCGAGGTCGTCCTCGGGGCCTCCGCCGTAGTCCGCCATGCGCGTCCGTCACAGCAGGTCTCACGCGCATATCCACGGTTCCCGTGCGGGTCGAGAGCAGTCATGATCGCGCACCGAGACGATCCGAGAAGACTACTCGTATCCGCCGATCGATCTGATCGGGTCGCTCGGAACGATCGGGTCACGCGATATAGCACGTCCATCCGCACGCTCGAGATCGTGGATGTGTGGGGCGCCCGTTGCTGCTACCTCGACAACGATGTGGTGGTCGCCGGGCCGACGGATGGGTGTCGAACGGTTCGGCACGTGCATCTCGATGCTGCGAGCCAGCCACGCCGCGGGCAAGTAGCCCCACCGGATGTGGCGTACACGGCCCGTCGGAGTCAGGTTCTCGCGGGGTCAGCCCATGCGGACGACAACATGTGGCTCTGCGGCCCGGACCGTCGTCCGGCAACTCCTACGTCCAATGCAGTGGGGGAGATCATGCCAGGAGAGTTATTCACAAAGCATGGTCCGGGCTCAAGCGCCAAGCCCAACGGCACGTCCTTGCCTAGGGTCCGGGACTGGGCGTTCGTCCCTCGGTGTGCTGGCGGGTCTCTGCGACCGTGGTGGCGGATGATCCGCGGCAGAATGGGGAAACTGCGGGATGGTGCTTCGCGGCAGAGGAGAACCGGGGTGGGATCTGTACGTGCGGCCGACAGCCCAAGGAGAGCATGGCTTGCAACCGGAGGTGGGGCGGCCGTCGGAGCAGGCGTCGCCGGAGTCTTGGGGTTGCTCTCGGTGATCCCTTGGCCGGAGCTGTTCAGTCTGGATGCCAATCCGGGGAACGCGGTTGTCATGGACCCGGGACTGCAGGTCGTCCTGGTCGGCCACTACATGATCCTCGTTGCGGGTGGCGCGCTCGGATTGGTCGCGGCGGTCATACTCGTCGTCGCGCTGCGAGGTTGGGCCACTGTACGGATCGGTGCCCTCATGCTCGCCGGAGGGTCGGCTGCCTTCACGTACGCAGCCGCGGTGCGAGCCATCGACCTGACCGTCAACGACGGCCGAGCGAGCGAAGATGTCGAGGTGGTGGTGTGGGGCGGCGGGGCTGTACTGCTGGTCGGGGTCGTGGCCCTGACCCTGGCGCTGCGACGACAGGGCGGGAAGGGTTTCCTGCTTCTTGGTCTCGGCGCTCCGCTCCTGGTCGCTGCTGGCATCGCCACATTCGTCCTGGTGGGCCCGGACTTCTATCCAGAGATCTGGGGCGTCACCTTCCCTCCGCCGACCGACTATCTCCTCGCGATCTGGTTCATCGGGCTCGGCCGAGTCATGCGTACCAAGTTGCAGCAACGACCCGGCCCCGCCGTCGTGTAGCTCCGTTGTGGGCCCCGCAGACGCGCGCGTAGGCGACCCGGCGCCCCGAGCGCCCACCGTGCTCGGAATCGTCAGCCGATGACCAGTCGGCCATGTGGCGCTGCCCTGACCTGAGCGGTGAAAGGATGCCGGAACCGAGCGTGCGGACGATGCCTGCTCAAGGGGCCGGACCCGCCAGGTTGACCAGCTCGTATCCCGCCGCTTCTCGTCGACCTCGATTGGGGTGCACCACGGGCGATATCAGCCGTCCTCTCGCTTGAAGGTTGCGATCACCTCGATCTGACCGACGATGTTGTCGTTGAGTTCCTCGAGGTCCTCGGCCGGGACCCATAACTCACGGTGCTCGCGGCCACCGACCTGCTGGGGCTCATAGCGTTCGATGAACTCCCGACGAACCTCGAACCGTGTGACGTACCCGACACCAGAGGCTTTCGCGTTCCAGTCGCGAACGATCTGGGTCGCGTACTGCTCGTTGAGGACGGGGTAGAAGATCGGCTGGCCGGGCAACCGCGGCGGCCAGCGCCGCCACCCCGAATCCGCCAGCAGTTCGAGTTCCTCGGGACCCGTGGGACGCCACAGCGTCACCGTCTCGGCATCCGGTATGCCTCCGGTTGAGGCGCACTCGGTACGGGACTCTTGCAGCCACTCTCGGATCTGCTCGTCCGGGTAGAGCATTGAGCCATCCGGTCCGTCAGTACTGTCGATGCCGACCAGGCGGTCCAGCGCTCGCTTGACCGGGGCCTCGTCGATGTCCCCGTCGTCGGCCAACCCCCATTGCGCTGCCCATCGGTCGGCATCGCTGCGGCTGAGACTGCCGTCAAGCACGGCAACGAAGCGCCGTTCGATCTCGGCGCGAGTCGGGGGCGGGAGTCGAGTCATGTCCGCCACTGTGCCTCAGCGCCGCAGCCCACGCGATATCCGCTGATGGACAGCGCCCTGCTGCGCGGAAATGACGCGTGATATCAGCAGGTGTTCGTTGTCCGCAGAACGGGAACCACGGGGCACCCCGCCACCTCCTTCACCGCAGCGGTACTCGCTCATCGCCGCGTCCGCCGTCCACCACGATGCGGTCTCCGAGAGGAGCGTCCAACGGGACGATGCGTTCATGCCACCAGGCGCAGGGTCCCGATTCGGGAACCGTCACGACCACGTGGGTGCGTGTCTCGCGGACCTCGACGGGGGCGTTCTCGCTGCAGCCGCTGAAGCTGATGGAGATGGCCGCATCTTGGCCTTCCACTCGCGCGGCGTCGAACGTCTCGTAGCCGGGGCCCCAGCCAGCGTCGTGCTGAGCAGTATCCCCGCTGCATCCTCCCACTCCAACGAGCACACCCAGCAGTAGAACGGCGCAGCCTGCAACATGACGTGCACCGCTCACGCGGGCCAGCAGGTTCACGCCGCCGCTCCGGTCGTCTCGAGGGTAGCTACCGCCTTGAGAGGACCGACTCGCACGGTCACCCCGGGCGAGAAGTGGACGAGTGGTGCACCGGCGGGGTCAGCAAGCCCGACGGCGCGAACCAAGCTCTGCTCCAGGGCTATCAGCTCGGCCCGGTGCAGCGGCCACGGCTGGTGTGCTGCCCAAGCCCGCAGCAGTGTCCCGCCCCGCAGGCTGTACAGGCAGAACCGCGCGGTGAGGAAGTCCTCGAGGTCGGTGATGTGCTGGGGTGGGATCGCGGGGCCAACGCGGACGGTCGCCTGCATCCGGGCGGGTTGATGCGGCCAGCGTCGGGCACCGCGGTAGCGGACCATCGGTCCGTCGACGTCGGTGTGCATGCGGGCACGCATGTAGGGCAGGCGGTGTGTCGCCCGTGCGGTGATCACCGCATCCGTGCGTGCCGCGTCCAGCGACAGAAACCACACGCCCGGTACCCCGTCAGGTCCTCGCACGTAGGTTCGGACGTTGGTCTCGGGGAAGCGGGCACCGACCGCGCCCGATCGGGTCCACACCGACAGCACGAACGGCACCAGTCCCACCCACGCCTGCCCCTCGTGCGTGTCCAGCTCCAGCTCCGGCGGCAGCAGGCGCTGGACCACCTCCGGGGGATACGGCCAGTGCAGGAAGGTCACCTCCCGCCACTCGTGCAGCATCACCGGTCGTGCCACCTCGACGTGAGGGGACCCGACCGGACGTCGGCTCGGCTGGTGGTGGGACATCGCAGCTTCCATGGGTTGAACGACCGTTCAAGGACAAGCATAGCTACACTTGAACGGACGTTCAAACCGGTGGAGAGAGCGCATGGCAGAGGAAACCCGGGCCAAGCTGGTGGAAGCCGCGCGGGCCACGCTGGCCCAGGACGGGATGGCGGCCACCTCGGCCCGGACCATCGGCACCCGTGCTGGCGTGAATCCCGCCCTGATCTACTACCACTTCGACAGCCTTACGAGCCTGCTCGCTGAGGTCTCGCGCACACTCACCGCCGAGCGTGCCGCCACCTACCGTCAACGGCTCGCACCCGTCGGCACGCTCACCGAACTGGCAGTCGTCGCTCGCGGTCTGCACCGAGAGGAACACGCCAGCGGCAACCTCGCCGTGCTCGCCCAGCTGCTCGCCGGTAGCCGCGCTCATCCCGAGCTCGCCACCATCCTGCATGACAATTTCGATCTGCTCGCATCAGAGGTCACCAGCACCCTCGAACGGATCCTGTCCGGAACCGCGCTGGACGGGCTTCTCGATACCCACCAGGTCGCGCGCGCCGTCTCCGCCGGCTTCATCGGCATCGAACTCCTCGACTCCGTCAGCGGCACTGACGACCCAGCACTGTTCGACACCCTCGACACCATCACCGTCCTGGTCGACCTCATCCTCAACGCCGGCACGATCTCCAATGGCCTCCTCCGACGACGGCTCAGTACCGTGAGCAACCTCAAGCCGAACTGACGCCGCTGTCAGTGCGTGGCCGCGCTCGAACAGCCATTCTGATTGGGGTGGTGGACCGTAGACTTCTACTCGACGTTGGAGCACGCGAGAGGGAGCCGAGTGCGGCAAGCAACCTCGCACACTGAGACGGCGCGGCACTTCTGGGTCTTCGATCGGCCCGTGTGGTCCGACGGGATGTTCTGGCAGGGACTCGTGCTCGGCTTGATCTTCGCGTTCTTCGAGACGTCGAGCATGGGATTCTCGGACCAGTCGCTCCTCGGGCAGGCTCTGGACCTGCTCGGCGCGGTTCTCGTGGGTATCGCAATCGTCGGTGTCGTCGGCGGGGCCGTGCGCTGGTTCCTTCGTGGCTATCGCAACGGCAGCTGACGGGGCTCTATCGGTGGCGTGCGTGAAAGTCGCCGGCGAGGTCGTGGCCGTGCACGCGTCTGACCCGAACTGGCGGGGAACCGCCGCTTCCGTACGCCGCCGACGCCGCCACGCGGCGGGCGTTATGCGCTGCACGGGTGACCTGGCCGACCCGATCACAACCACGGCTGCCGGTCGCGATATGGCGGCGCTTACCTGCAGCTCTCAAGCCGTCGGGGCGCCGGCGCGTCGGCATCACGGGGATGGGCGACACCAGCGAGTTCTGAGGCCGGCGACAGCGCACTATCGTCTGGCTCGTTCTCTCGCGCCAGGGATCAGCGTGGTTCACCAGGCTGCGGCATCGGGCTTCGACAGGGCAGCGCTCGCCTATGAGCGAGGTCGTCCTTCATATCCCGATTCGGCGATCCAATGGCTCGTTCAGCGGGCCAAGCTGACCGACGGCTCGGTGGTTGTAGATGTCGCAGCCGGCACCGGCAAGCTCACCCGGCTGTTGGTCGCTTCCGGTGCCCAGGTCATCGCCGTGGAGCCGGTCGAGGGCATGCGACATGTCCTGGCTGGTCTCGTCCCGTCCGCAGAGGTACTCGATGGCACAGCCGAGAACATTCCGCTAGCAGCTGGACACGCCGACGTCATCACCGTCGGTCAGGCGTTTCACTGGTTCGATGTGCCCGCTGCGCTGGCGGAGATTCACCGGGTGCTGCGACCTGGCGGATCACTTGCCCTGGTGTGGAACCGGCGACTGCTGAACGAACCGATCCACGAGGACGTTAGCGGGATCGTTGATCCCCATCGGGGTGCGACCCCCAGCCATCACAAGACGGAGACTTGGAGTGAACCGCTCCTGGCCAGCCCGCTGTTCGAAGCTGCCCACGAGCGAAGCTTCTCGAACGTCCAACGGCTCAACGAGGACGGACTCGTAGACCGCGTGATGTCAACGAGTTTCATCGCTGCGCTGGCGGACCAACAACGGCAAGGAGTCGAGCGGAGTGTCCGCGACCTGGCAACACGGCGGGGTGGATCCGTCGCTCTGCCGTACTCCACTGATGTGCAGCTGTTTCGACGGAGTCCCTAGCACCGAGTAGCGGAAGGCTGACCAGGTCCGGCGCCGTCGATACGGAAGCGTTCCCGTGCCGGGCTTTGCTGACCGAGCGGCCGCCTTGGGCCGGGGAAATCCCGTGTTCGCGCGTACGGCCTTGGCCTATTGACCTCCCGAGCCGTCGCCGTAACCGATGGGGGACGACCGGACCTCATGCCCCGAGCTCGACGATCTCAGCTGCGGCCAGTGTGGTGAAGGTCCGGGTAGCGTCGTTCGCCCCGCGCTTGCGGTGGCGCGCCGCCCCAGGCAGAACATGTCCGACGGATCGACCTCCTCGACGGCGCTACCGGTCACGCCGTCGAGCCAGCGTCGGACCGTTCGCGGGTGTGCTTCAAGGTTGATGTCCCAGCGTCGAGGCATGATGATCGCCACGAACGACCGAGAGTCCATCAGCGCCAGAGTTCGACATCGGCGACCCGCTTCCGGCCGCGTGAACGACGTCTGGACAACCCAGCGCTCGCCGACAACATGGTCCGGCGCAGCATCAGCCGACGCGAGATCGAGGCCGTGCTTGCAGACAATGAGGACGCTTACCGCGACCAGGCAACCGTCCGACATCGGAGAGTGTGGCCCCGCCAGGCAAGGAGGAAGCCATGCGCAACACCGCCCTAGAAACCCTCGACGTGCTCGTCGGTGAATGGTCGCTCACCTTGACCGACGCGTGGTTCCTCGAATCCAGAGATGTCCGTCAGAACGGCCACGCGGTCGTTCGTTGGATCGGTGACGCGTTCATCGAGCTCGAAGCTGAGATGCAAGGCGAGCACGTGTGGCACTTCGTGTTCGGCCGCAGCGACGCCCACGAGCAGCTCATCGCGCTGTACCACGACCCGCGACCCACATCGCGCGTCTTTCAGATGAGCTTCGGCAATGGCGAGTGGACCCTCCTCCGCGAGGATCCCGACTTCCACCAGCGTTTCGTCGCCACCGTCACGAACGGTCGGATCCACGGGCAGTGGGACGCTTCCGAGGATGCAGGCGCTACCTGGCGCAAGGACTTCGACCTGATCTTCGAGCGCATCGCTCGCTGACGTCCACTCACGAAGCGTTGCGGACGGGGCGTCGGCTGCCAGTTTCACTCAGAGTGTGGGCAACGGGCACGACCAGAGAACCACGGTGATGGGCCGGCACCCCTTCCTGAAGCGTGTTCCAGGTCGCATCGGCGTCGGGCAGCTGAAGATCATCCCATCGCGACACGCATTACGGTGCCTCGAGCCGGGACTTCCAGGCGGCAAGGTCGCGGGCCACGGCTTCGGCGTCGCGGTCGAACTCCTCGTCGGTCATCCCCGGGCGCTGGCGGAGGGTGAAGACAACCTCGCACCCGTCACCATCCCTTATGACCCGGAGCGGGTTGTGCACCGTCTCCCCGGACGGAAGGGTGACGTCGTGGTCGAGGACGCCGAATTCGTTGCGCGGCACGAACCAGAACCGGACGCGCCCCATCGGCGACTCCGTGGACCATTGCTCGCCGTCGTACTCGACCTCTGCGCCGGCGAGCCCGGCCGCCCACTGGGGCAGGTTGAACGGATCTGCGACGAAGTCATAGACATCGGTCGCAGGTCGGTCGATGTCGACGCTGATGTGCTGCGACCGTGATCCCATGGCGCCAACCTAGTGGCGCCGGACGTCGCCGATGACGGGGGCAGGCCGAGCCTGGGAACGGTGCGCATTAGGCGCTGCTCGGGCCACCTGGTCCACCCGACCCCAACCGCGGCGATGCACCTGCCGGCGTCAGGTCCCCTCGGCTGAGTCGTACAACTGGTCGTAGGCATCGCTCGCCGCGTCGCTCTGGTGGGGGCCCCCGCCTGCCGCCCAGATTCGGGTCTCACGGTCGACGGAGAAGTGGTCCACCCAGCGCCGTCTTCATCACTGAGGAGGATCAGCAGCGTGAAGGCGTTAGGCTCGACCCTGACGTGTCGCGCTCCCCCTCACCATCGACCTCGCGCAGCCCCGCCCACTACTGTCGGACAACAAGGTCGTCGAGATGCGTCGGCGGCGATGTAGGAGCGGCAATTGTCCAAGCTGATCTACGCGTCGAACGTGTCCCTCGACGGCTGTACCGAGGACGAACGCGGCGCCTTCGACTGGGCCACACCGGACGACGACGTGTTCGCGTTCATCACCGACCTCATGCGGTCGGCGAATACCTACCTCTACGGGCGGCGCATGTACGACACGATGGCCGTCTGGGAAACCGACGCCGCCCTGGCCGCGCAGTCGGAGCTCATGAGCGACTTCGCGAACGTCTGGCAGGCGGCGGACAAAGTCGTCTACTCCACGACCCTGGCCGCGGTGTCAACCGCCAACACCCGGCTCGAACGCTACTTCGACCCCGGCGCGGTGCACGACCTGAAAGCCGCGGCCAGAAGCGATCTCATCGTGGGAGGTCCGAACCTCGCGGCACAGGCTTTCAAGGCCGGGCTGGTTGACGAGTGCCACCTGTTCATCTGGCCCGTCGTCCTCGGTGGGGGCAAGCCAGCGCTGCCGACCGACACGCGCGCCGAACTCGCGCTCCTCGGCGAGCGCCGATTCAGCAACGGCGTCGTACACCTCCGCTACCGCCCTCTGTAGGGAGCCACGTCCGCTTCGACGGGAACGCTCAGGCTTCGACCCATTCGGAACTGACCGGTGGGCCCATGCGGTGAGCATCGGCAGAGCACAGACCGATCTCGTCAGCGGAGGCGTGCACGACGGAATGCACCAGCGGCACCGCCGCGTCCCAGATCGCCGGGTCGAGGGCGCCGATGCCGTTACCCGCGGATCTCGGCTGCCTCTTGCGGCGAGTAGATCCGCCTCGGGTCGATCGCGGTCACCGCGTGTACCTTCGGTAGGGTCGGCGTCGCCGGGGGTCGGCGGCTTGCGTACTCAGTAAGCGGCCCTCTCCAGCCGTGGGTGCTGCGGTTAGAGCTCCAGCAGTGGTTCCGGTGTCCAGTCCAGCCAGCGTGGTGGATAGTCGGGGACCCCGAAGCGGTACGACCCAACCTCGAACGGACCATTGTCGGGAGCGTTGTTCCAGAACACCGCCCGGTGACAGTGCGGCGTCGCCTCGGCGATCAGGGGCCAGAGCCGGTTGTAGCGGCTAGCGAGTTTCTCCTCTGGCACGTCGTGTCCGCCGGCGGCGACGCGCTTGGCGACGCGTGGCCTGGACAGACGAAGTGGAATCAGTACCGCGTGCAGAACGACGTCGTAGCCGGCCGCGACTGCCGTGGTGACAAGATCGACCTTCGATTCGTGGGAGAACACGGTCTCTGCACAGAAGTCGATGCGGGCGTCAATCAGCGCCTGGCGCGTACGGTCGGCGATCTCGGCTGCTTCGTGCGCCCGGGAGAGCTCTTCGCCCGGGAACCGTTCGCTGGCAATCCGATCTGCGTTGACGAACGGCAGTCCCGGCCGTGCTGGTCGGAGGACTCGTTCGTACAGAGTCGTCTTACCGGCTCCGTTCGGTCCCGCGATTACGTCGAGCCGGCTCACAGTGGACGGCGGCGGCCATCTGCTCCGATCTCGATGAGGTTCCCGTCCTCGTCAAGCGACACGGTCGAATGCCCCTCGTCGCGAGCCGCTGCCCCGAACGACTGGGCGGCAGCTAGCTCACTGATGCGCGCGTCGACCATCGCGTGGGCGGCGACACGTTCGTCGTCCGTAAGCGACGAGAACTGAGCTTGACCAGCCGCCACGGCCAGGACACGACGGTTGGCGACCGATCCCGACCGTTCGACCTGCATGCCGATTCGCGCCCAGTGGCTGATCTGCTCGGCGGTGGATCGGTTCTCCGCCAGCGCGACAGCCTTCGCGGTTGTGGCGACGTCATCTGCGACACGTGTGGGGGTTGACGACGTCTTGGCCATCTGTATTCCTGTCACAGACTGCTACAACTGTATCGATATGTTACATTCCCGTCTACTACTGCGCTCCCGGCGAACCACACTTCCCGATCAGCTCCTGCAGCGCATCGCGGACCACGTCGCGCAGCAGATCCTTCAGACCGTCGCCGCCGACGGTGTCGAGCACTTCACACAGCGGTGGTGCATCATCCTGGTGGGCCATCGTGTGGCCTCCTCTCGAGCTCCGTGGAAAGAACTCGCTGAGAGTCGCACGGTGGCCCGCCCTATCCGCGGACCCCGGCCCTACTTCCACCACTTCCTGGGACGCTTACGAACCGAACTGGGTCAGACCCGTGCATTTTGGAGGGACCGATCCACGGAGATGGAAGAGAAGCACATCTCCTTCGGGCAGGGCACGAGGCATTGACGGACTAGTGTCTTCTTGCTCTCCTGCATGGGCGCCGATGTGACGGCGGGGCGGCAGGCGCACGGGAAGGTGGGAGATGGCCCGCCAGGGGAGGGCGCACGCCAAGGAGGCACGGGGCACCGAGCAGGACCACCGGGGCCTTGTCATCCGTGAGCCGATGCTGGCTGTCCGCCATCTCGATTTCTCCTACGGTCAGGTCCAGGTGCTCTTCGACGTTGACCTGGATGTCAACAAGGGAGAGGTGCTCGCCCTCCTGGGGACGAACGGTGCTGGTAAGTCGACGCTGCTGCGTGCCATTAGCGGCCTCGGCGAGCCGGACACCGGCGTGGTGCGCTTCGGCGGCAAGACGGTGACCTACGCCGAACCGCACGACCGGGTGCGTCTCGGCATCGTGCAGGTGCCGGGCGGCGATGCCGTGTTCCGCATGCTCTCGGTCCGCGACAATCTGTTGGCCGGCGCCTACACGTTCATCTGGGACCGGGACCGCGTTGCCGAGCGGGTGGACGAGGTCCTGGGGCTCTTCCCTGTACTCGCGGAGCGTCTCGATCAGCGGGCCGGAACCCTGTCCGGTGGCGAGCAGCAGATGCTGGGGCTCGCCATGGGGCTCATGCTCGACCCGAAGCTGCTGATGATCGACGAGCTCAGCCTCGGGCTGGCCCCGGTCATCGTGCAGCAGCTCCTCGAGATCGTCGAGCGTCTGAAGGACGGCGGGCTCACGATGGTGATCGTCGAGCAGTCGCTCAACGTCGCACTCGCGCTCGCCGACCGAGCCGTGTTCATGGAACGCGGCCAGGTGCGTTTCGAGGGCCAGGCTGCGGACCTCCTGGATCGAGAGGATCTCGTGCGCGCCGTGTTCCTCGGAAGCGAGGGCGGCTGATGGGCGTGTCCGTCGCGGGTTGGGACGTCAGCCTGGAGATCCTGGTCATCGGCGTCCTGACCGGACTGACATACGCCGTGCTGGCGGCCGGGCTCGTGCTCGTGTTCCGGGCGACGCGGGTGATCAACTTCGCCCATGGTGAGATCGGCGCGTTCGGGGCCGCTGTCCTCGCCAAGCTGGTCATCGATCAGGGCTGGAGCTTCGTAGTCGCCCTGCCGCTGGTGCTCGTGCTCGGCGGGATCGTCGGCGCTGCGGTCGAGCGCGGCGTGATCCGTCGGCTGTTCAAGGCCCCGCGCGTGGTCGTGCTCGTGGCGACGATCGGCGTGTCCCAGTTGCTGTTCGTCGCTCAGCTGCTCCTTCCCCAGGTGCACACCCCCGGACGATACCCGTCGCCGTTCGACCGCATCCTGCAGGTGGGCGACACGCTGCGGCTGTCCAGCGAGCACTTCATGGTGATCGCCTTCGCTCCGGCGATCATCGCCGGACTGGCCCTGTTCCTGACACGAACGCCGCATGGTCTGGCGATCCGCGCCGCCGCGGACAACCCGGACCGGGCAGAGCTGTCGGGCATCTCGACCAAGCGCATCTCGACGCTGGTGTGGGTGCTCGCCGGCGTCCTGTCGACCGTGACCGCCGTGCTCGTCAACCCACTCCGGGGCGTCATCGTCGGGGTGCCCTCTGCAGCGCTGGGGCCCAGCCTGTTGTTGCGGGCACTTGCTGCCGGACTCTTCGGACGGCTCATGTCCGTTCCGGCCGCGCTCGTCGGGGGGGTCACCATCGGCGTCGTCGAGGCGATCCTGTTCGTCAACGTCCGACAGCCCGGGATCGTCGATGCTGTGCTCTTCGTCGCGGTGCTCGTGCTCGTGCTCGGACGTGTCCGGGGCGACCGTGGCGAGGAGGGCGGGTGGTCACTGACACCGCGCGTTGCCGCGATACCCGAACGCCTCCGGCACGTCTGGTGGGTGCGGCGGATGGGGCCGCTGTCTGCGGCGGCAGCCGTGGCACTCGCGATCGGCCTCCCGCTCGTGGTCAGCAGTGCAAGTCGCAACTACCTGTTCACGCGGGTGGTCCTCTACGCCATCATCGGGCTGTCCATCGCGGTGCTGTCCGGCTGGGCCGGACAGCTGAGCCTGGGCCAGTTCGCGTTCGTCGGTGTCGGCGCGATGGTCACCGCCGCTCTCATCGGTCGAGGCATGGGGTTCCCGGTGGCCGTGGGGTACGCGACCGTCGCCGGCGCCGTCGTCGCGCTCGCGGTCGGGTTTCCCGCGTTACGGGTGCGTGGGCTCTTCCTGTCGGTCACCACGCTCGCGTTCGCGGTCGCGGCGTCGAACTGGCTGTTCCAGGTCGACCTTCTGACCGGGGGCCAGGAGGTCTCGGTCGTGCCCCGCGCCGAGCTCTTCGGTGTCATCGATCTGGCGCCGGAGCGGACGTACTACTACGTGTGCCTGGTCGTGTTGATCGCGTGCGCAGCGATGATCGCGCGGCTCCGTACCACGGGCGTCGGGCGGCGTCTCATCGCGGTACGTGAGAACGAGGCGGCGGCGTCCGCCCTGACGGTGTCCCCGTCGGGCGCCAAGCTCACTGCCTTCGCCCTGAGCGGTGGGCTGGCCGCCCTGGCGGGAGGCCTCCTGGCCGGGCTGGAGATCAACGTCGGCAGCACGTCCTTCGGTCCGCAGCTGTCGCTGCAGGTGGTTGCCATGGTGATCATCGGTGGGCTGGGCTCAGTGGCCGGTGCGATCCTCGGCGCCGTGTACGTGGTGGGACTCCCCGCGCTCTGGGGTGGGTCGCCGGCCGTCGCGCTCGCCACCAGCGGCATCGGCCTCTTGGTGCTCCTGCTGTACCTGCCCGGTGGGCTCATCGAGATCGTGCATCGCATCCGCGACGCCCTGCTCGCACGCCTCGCCCGACACACTCCCCCGGCTCCTTCGCCGATGCAGACCGCGGCCGACCGCCCGTTGCCAACCATGCCAGCCGTTGACGTCGACGACAGTGAGGACAGCGAGGAACCTGTCCTCATCGCCTCGGCGATCACCGTGGCCTTCGGAGGTCAGCGGGCCCTCGACGGCGTCACCGTCATTGCCAACCAGGGAGAGGTCGTCGGGCTCATCGGATCCAACGGCGCCGGGAAATCGACCCTGTTGAACGTCATCAGCGGGTTCGTCCCGGTCGATGACGGCCACGTCGTGCTGCTCGGCACCGACATCACCCCCCTGCCGGCACACCTGCGGGCCGACCAGGGACTCGGCCGGGTCTTTCAGGACGCACGACTGTTCGGCGATCTGACCGTGCGTGAAACCGTGAAAGTCGCGCTCGAGGCGCATGAGCGCAGCGAGCTGGTCCCGTCACTGCTTGCTCTGCCGCCGTCACGGCGGGCCGAGCGGGCGAAGGCCTTGGAGGCGGAGGCGATCGTCGACTTCCTGGGCCTCGGTCGGTACGCCGACACGTTCGTCGGCAACCTATCGACCGGCACCCGCCGGATGGTCGAACTTGCCTGTCTGCTCGCGCAGAACGCGTCCGTGCTGCTGCTGGACGAGCCGACCGCTGGAGTGGCGCAGCGGGAGACGGAGGCGTTCGGGCCGCTCATCAAGCGGATCCAGTCGGAGCTCGGCGCCACGATCGTGTTGGTCGAGCACGACATCCCGCTAGTGATGTCCATCTCCGACCGTGTCTACTGCCTGGCCGCCGGCCGGTGCATCGCCGAGGGCCTCCCGGCGGACGTCAGGAACGACCCCGCGGTCGTGGCCGCTTACCTCGGCACGGACGAACGGGCGATCGCCCGGAGCGGTACTGCCGCCGACGGCCGACGGCCGGTTCCGGCATGAGCGAACGTCCCGTCGCGCTCATGGCCCGGCTTCTCGACTGCACCGAGGGGCAGGTCTTCACGATGCTGATCGGGATGACGCTCGCGTTATTGCTCGCAGTCCCCGGTATCCCTGCCGTCCTGCGCGACCGGCCCAGTCAGGCCCCCGCGCTGCCTCCTGCCACGGATGACGCGCCGACAGCACTCACCCCATCACCCGTGAGGCCGCCCGTCTCGACGCCTCCGCCGACACCTAGGGGAGACGCGAGCCCGGCATCCACCTTCGTCGCACCGCCGTCGAGTCCGCCGACACCCCCCGCACCACCCGCGGAGATCACGACGCCGCCAGACGTCACCGTCGCCACCCCGGCACCCGGCTCCATCCGGACCTTCGCCCGGGTCGGTCATCCCGGGGCCCCGGGAGGTCTCGCCGTTGCGGACGACGGAACGGTCTTCGTAACGACCGACAACGGGAGCGCCCGTGGCGGCCCCGGACCGTCACGCGTGTTCGCCTATGACGGCGACGGCACACCAACCGCCGACCATGCCATCGCGGGGCAGCCGCAGGATCGCCGCGGAGGGCTCGCGGGGGTAGCCGTCGAGCCGGGCAGCGGCGCCCTCGCCGTCCTCGATCCCGAGGGTGCGCGCATCATCGGCATCGACATGGGATCGGGCACCCAGTCCGTCCTCGCCACGATCCCGGATCTTCCCGCCTGTCTGGTCCCCCTCGGCACCGGCCTGTGCCAGCCCGGGATCGAAGATCGTGCCCCGTTCCCGGTCTCCGCCATCTACGACGAAGACGGCACCCTGTACGTCACCGATCCGGCGCAGGACACGCTCTGGCGGCTCCGCCCCCGCGACGAAGCACCTGAGGTCTGGTACCAGTCCGTGTACTTCTCGGCCGGTGATGGGCCGTACGGCCTAGCGATGGGCGCCGGTGTGGTCGAGTTCACCGTGGGGACGAGCCACGATCCAGCTGCGTTCGATGCCGGAGCGCTGTACCGGCTGACGATCAACCCTGGCGGGTCCGCCGGTGCCCTCACCCTCGTCCACGCGTTCCCGCAGGGGGACCGTCCCGGGTCGCTCGCGCTGGCGAGCAGCGGGGCGGCGTACGTCGTGCTCCGGAGCAGCAGCACGATCGTCACCATCGCGCCGGACGGCTCCCAGACAAGCCAGATCGACCCACCCGGTACGGGCCCGATCCCTCTCGATTCACCGTCCGCCGTCGCGCTCGTTAGCGGCGCCCTCCTTGTGGCCAACGGTCGGACCAGCGACGACCCC
Organism: Actinomycetota bacterium; assembly: GCA_019347575.1. NCBI lineage: Bacteria > Bacillati > Actinomycetota > Actinomycetota bacterium. Next base: position 17,689 of record JAHWKY010000032.1, read on the forward strand.
GACCGCTGGGCTGTGCTCACCATCGCCGTGAACGATGGCCCGACCGCAGCCGTGCACGACGACCGACGCCGAACCTCAGCGAACGCAGGGGGAGCCTGATGTCACGCAGGCAACGAACGAACCTCGGATTACACAGCAAGGGCGGGACCTACACGCTCGTGATGGGTGTCGTGATCGGCATGCTGATCGCCGGCCTCGCTATCCCGTTCGTCTTCGGCGAGCAACTCGAGTCGGTCCCGTCGAACGCGCGCCCCCTCGTGCCGCGCGCCGACGCGGACCTGCCGGGCGATGCCACTGGTGATGCCCGGACCGAGGTGACGGCATCGGAAGCGTCGCCCGAGAGCACGGGCGCGGCCAAGGCCGACGGACCTGGCACGGGCGGGACGGCCCTCGCTCCGGGCACCCAACGCGCCGATCCGGAGGCCACCGAACCCGACTCGGACCCCGCCCTGTCTGAGGCTCCGGGGGGCCTGACGGCCAGCGACCGCGGCGTCACGCCAGACACGATCAACCTGGCGTTCCTGATCGTCGACCTCGGCGGCGTGTCGCAGTTCGGCTTCAGCATCCCCGGTTTCGACCCCGAGGCGCAACGTGGCTACGTCAGAGCGTTCGTCGACGACACCAACGCCCGTGGCGGGGTGTTCGGCCGCACGATCGAACCGTTGTTCTTCTCATACGACCCGACCGACCCCTCGTCGGGGCAGGCCGCCTGCCGCGCAGCGACGCAGGACCATGAGATCTTCGCCGCCCTCGACGTCGGTGGCGGTCTCGACTTCCCGGGCCAGTTGTGCTTCACCGAGCAGAACCGCACGCCGCTCATAGAGCTCGGGGGCTTCGGCACGACCCAGGAGATGTACGACAAGTCCGAGGGAAGGCTGGTCACGCTCCAACCCTCGGGCGTGCGCACGCTGGCGAACATGGCCCACGAGCTGGTGAACCAGGGCCTGCTCGAAGGCAAACGCATCGGCATCGTCGATCGAGACTTCCCGGGCACCGTCCGGACCGTGACCGACGGCATGGTCGCCACCCTCGAGCGGCTGGGCTACGAGGTCACCTACCGCGCCGACCTCTCGCCGGACAACGGAGTCGCCACATCGCAGATCCCGGTCGCCGTGCAACAGATGCGCGCGAACCGCGTCGACGCAGTGATGCTGCTCATGGACTTCATCACCTCGACCGAGTTCGTGCAGACCGCCGATCGGAGCGGCTACACGCCCGACTACTTCGTGTCCGACTTCGGATCCATGACCAACGACATCGCCCTCTCGGCCATGCCGGAGTCGTTCCGATCGGTCGGGATCACGACCATGCGGATCGGCGAATGGCGGATCGGCAGCCCCGAACCGGCCGTCGACGCGGCCTGCCGCGAAACCTACGCCGCCTCCTCAGGCGAGGATCCACACAGATCCGACAACGACTACGGGGGCGCGATGCTGTCGTGCGGGATGGTCGACCTGTTCGTCCGGGCGGCCACCCTCGCCGGCCCCGAACTCACGCGCGAAGGATGGGTGACAGGCGTGCAGCAGATCGGTGCCCTCGACTACCCCTTCTTCGGGGGCATGTCCTTCGGCCCAGGCAAGGTTGACGGTGCCGATCACATCCGGACGCTCGTCGCAGAGGCCTCCTGCCCCCCCGCCGAGGGACAGGGAGGTCGGTCCTCAGCCTGCTGGATGCCGGTTGGCGATTTCCGCCCACCCCACTACTGAACGCACGCCCCGAACCACTCGACGGAGATGGGACACGGAGACAGGGACATGGGTCAACACAAGCGGGTAGCAGTCATCGCGCCGATGAAGAGAGAGATGCAGCCGATCATCAAGATGCTCGAGCTGACACGGACCGGCGAGCAGGGTGGCATGCCGGTCTACACCGGCTGGGCGGGCGACGTGGAAGTCGTGCTCACCGGGACGGGCGTGGGCCCGGCGCGGGCCACCACGGCGACGGAGCGCCTGCTCTCGACGACCACCGTCGACCGGGTGATCGTGTCCGGGATCGCCGGCGGTCTCGCACCCGCCTCCAGGGTTCTCGACATGGTCGTCCCCGAGGAGGTCGTCGACAGCGCCACCGGCGAACGCTTCCGTTCAACACCATTCGGCGGCGTCACGGTCTCGGGTGTGATCCACACGGGTGACGGTGCGTCCTACGAGTTCGACGACGGCGACGTGGAACGCCTGGTCGCCGAGGCGTTCACCGCCCTGGACATGGAGACGGCCGCGATCGCCCGTGTCTGCGAACGACACGGCGTGCCGTGGCTCGCGTTCCGCGTGGTCAGCGACATGGCTGGTGACAACTCGCTGGGCCGCGACGTCATGGCCTTGGTGCATGAGGACGGCACGCCCAAACTCGGGGCGGCCATCCGCTACATGCTCACCCACCCGCGCCGCATCCCGCTGATGCTCCGTGTCGGACGCGACGCCCAGGCAGCCGCCGCAGCCGCCGCACGGGCGGCGGTGGCGAACCTGAAGGAGCCGGCGGGCGCCGCATCCTCGACCTCGGCCTCGAGTTCCGCGTCCACCTCCGCCTCCCGCCAGCAGCCTCCCGAGGGGCCGATCGACCTGCTGTCGGGCGACTTGTACGACGACGTCGCCCGCCGTACCCATGCCTGGATGCGCCGCCACGCTCCGGTGTACTTCGACGAGAAGAACGAGTTGTGGGGGATCGCGACCTACGACGCCGTGCGGGCGGCCTCGAAGGACAGCGACACGTTCTCCAACGCGGGTGGAAGCCGCCCCAAGCTCCCGCCGATGCCGTGGATGATCGACCTCGACGGCACGGATCATGTGAAGCGGCGCAAGCTCGTGAGCGGAGGGTTCACCCCTCCCAGGGTCAAGGAGCAAGCTCCACGGATCGCGCGTCTGTGCGACGACCTGATCAACACGGTGTGCGAACGCGGCGAGTGCGATCTGGTCCGCGACCTCGCCGCCCCGCTGCCGATGATCGTCATCGGCGACATGCTGGGCGTCGCCCCCGAGGACCGCGACCAGCTGCTGTCCTGGTCCGACGACCTGATCGGCTCGCTCGACCCGAGCCCGGGACGGCTGGAGGCGGCCGCCGAGGCGTTCGCGGGCTTCGACGCCTATGCGCGCCGCACGATCGACGCTCGCCGCGAACAGCCAACCGACGACCTCGTCAGCGTGCTCGTACACGCCGAGGTCGACGGCGACCGCCTCACCGACGACGAGATCGTGTTCGAGTCGATGCTGATCCTGCTCGGTGGCGACGAGACGACCAGGCACGTGATCAGCGGCGGGATCGAACAGCTGCTCCACGACCCCAGCGAACGTCGCCCGCTCGAGGACGACCCCTCGCTGCTGGCTTCGGCCGTCGAAGAGATGCTGCGGTGGGTCTCGCCGATCAAGAACATGGCCCGCACCGTCACCACCGACGTCGAACTCGCCGGCACGCAGCTGCGCGAAGGCGACGAGGTCGTCCTGCTGTACGAGTCCGCCAACTTCGACGAGGCACAGTTCAACGCACCGCAGAACTTCGACATCACCCGGTCACCCAACGACCACCTCGCCTTCGGCTTCGGCCGCCACTTGTGCCTCGGCGCGGCCCTCGCCCGAGTCGAGATCCAGGCCATGGTCGGCAGGGTCCTCACCCGACTACCAGACCTCGAACTGGCCAGCACCCAACCCCCAGAACGGTTCCTCGGCGCCCTGCGTAGCCTCCCCGTGCGGTTCACCCCGACCACACCGATCGGCTGAGCACCGATGCCCGCCAGCCGAACTGAGCGATCATCCTGTCCCGGGGAAGCTCCGACCGGCGCGGCATGTAGTAGTTGGCTGAGCCCCGGGAGCGCGTACGCATCGACGCCTCAGTGCCGCGATGTCGCTGTTCATCTTCTTCCTGCTGATCGATCCGGCACGAGGAACTTCGTCACCCGGTCCGACCGGATATCCGACCAGATCGGGGGATGAAGTCGGAAGCAGCCAGCGTGTCGACGCCCGTGAGTTCCGGCGGCCACACCGGGCAGGGCATCCCTGCGGGAGAGACCGTCACGCGTTCAGGCTCGTCCTACTTCGCGTGAACCCGTGTTGTGTCAACGGACATCGTCCTCGTCGACCACGTCGAGGGCGTGACGTTGCCAGAAAGCGTTCTTGGCCTGCCAGTACCCGTCGGCACCGAGATGTGCCGACCGCAGCTTGACGCGGTCGTAGCTGGCTCGGAAACGGGGATCGCTGAGCAGGCGTCGTTGTCGCTCGAAGTCGCGGTCATGCGAGGAACCCACGGCGGTCACCTGTACGCCGACGGGCGTGCTCGATGACGTGTCGGTGAAGCTCGCGAACGTGGTGTCCCAGTTATCCGGTTGGGCCACCGCCATCATCTCAGCCAGCCGCTCGACGAGCTCGCCGAAGCGCTCGGGCGGGACACGCAACAGCACGTCGATGTCGCCCTTCGTCACACCGTCGGGGTAGGACGTGGCGCCGAACGCCACGGTCTCGACCGTGCTCATGCCGAGTTCGTGCTGGACGAGCGAGCGGAGCCGATCGGTCTCTCGCCGTGCCAGATCGGTCAGATCGGTCACCTGCCGCAGTTCGATGGGCTCGCCCTCGTCCTCGGCCATCGCTGGTCCCTCGTGACGTGACTCGAGCCTGGAGCGTACGCCCAGCCTCCGTGACCGGATGTGGTCCGTCGTTCCTGGATCGCCTCGCTTCCCTCGAAGCAGGGCTCGCGTGCGACGGTGTCGAAACCCGGGGAGCTTCGCGAGGGAGGTCTGGATGCGTTCGATCACGGGAGCGGTGCTCCTGTCCTGGGCGAACGTGCCCGGAGGCGTCGAGACGACAGCACCGCCGGCGACGACCGCATCGACTTCGACGCGCCGCTGCTCCAGACCGGCCAGTTCGAGCTCGACATCGTCGCGAGCCCCGTCGACGGCATCGGCAGCGGCGTCTCGCGGAGTGTCGGACACGACCGAGGCGACGATCAGCGGTGCCACCCTGGTCGTCACCCCCACCGTGGTGACCGACGGCATCCGCCTGTCTGCCAACACCGACGGCACTGGCGACGATCGTTACGTGCGTGCGGATTGAGGCGAACGGGCTGACGAGCTGACGATCGTCGACGGTGCCACCGGCGAGACGCGCTGGACGCGCCGCTTCCACGCCACCGGTCGCGACCCTTCGGCCGGACTGGCCACGCTCGGCGACCTGACCACCGACGCGTTCGTCGTCGACGGCGCGAGCGGCACGGTGCTGTGGGCTGCCCCGCCCGACCCCGAACCAGCCCTCGACCGAACCGAACGGATCTCGACCGATGCGCCCCACGAGTGGCAGTCAGCGCCGACGACGTCGAGCTGGCTCGCCGGAGACGTCACGTGCGAGACCGAAGACGAGGGCCACGTCTGCGAGCGCATCCATCTGCAGATCGTGCCCGACGACGGCCAGACCTTCGGGCGGCTGACCGCCCACATCGGCGACTTCGGTCCCGTCCCGCCGCCGGTCACCGATCTCGACCTGTACCTCTACGAGTCCGACGGGGTCGGCCACGTCGGTCCCAGGGTGGACGCTAGCGGTAGGTTCGGGTTGCCCGACGAGCCGCCGGGCGAGGACGTCGAGGTCGACCTGACGTTCGTCGAGGGCGCGGCGCGCTACGTCGTCGTCGAGGTTCGCCACTACCAGTCCACCCACTCCACCTACCGCGGCACCGCGTCGCTCCAAGACGCCGACTGAACGATGTGGCGTCGGCTCTGTGTGGGACCACTTAGGCGGCCTGCTTGCAGGCAGGGCACGTCATCGGCTTCTGACCGCGAACCTTGAGCCGGGTCCAGTAGCCGTCGCAGTCGCGGCACGGACCCAACAGCTCCTGGTCCTGGGCCAGAGGCAGCGACTCGCTCAGGTGCTCGGATCGCTCCGCTGCACCGGTCTCCGGTTCCTCTGCGGGAGGAGGCGCGGGGTCGGGCTCCCGGGGCGGATCGGGTGCAGGTTCAGGCGGGGCGTCCGTCGTGTCCTGGGAGGATGCGGCCTCGTCGCGACGCAGCCAGCTCTTGATCCGATTGCCTGCCCCCATGCAGCAGCTCCGATCCTGCGGGGCCCGCCGACCCAGGCTACGGACGGTGGGCGCTGTGATGTCCTGACCCCCGTCGCGCGCAGGCTACCTCGCCGATCCTCGACACCCAGCCGCTCAGCCGCCCGTCGGGGGCAAGGCACCCCGGGCTGGTGTAGGCCACCGCCCCGCCCCGATCGGACCATGGGGCGGGCAGGTCTGCGGTCAGCGCATCGAGACGATGACCGCCCCGACGTCGACCATGTTGTACAGCTCGACAACGTCGGCGTTGGACAGCCGCACGCACCCGTGGGACGCGTCACGTCCCAGGCTCGCGACGTTGGCGGTTCCGTGGAAGCGGATCGCGCCGGGCGCGCTCCAGTTGAGCGCCCGCACGCCGAGCGGGTTGTTGGGTCCGGGGCCGATGCGGGCGGGCATCGACGCCCCCCACCCTCTCGGATCGGGGTTGACCCACGTCGGCATGTAGCGCTTCAGCGTCACTTCGAAGCGGCCGGTCGGTGTCGGGTAGTTGCCGGTGCCGGTCGCGACCGTGAACGACCTGACCAGCCTCCCGCGGAGGTAGACGTCGAGTCGGTGGGCCGTCTGGTCGAGGAGGAGGATCTCGTCGAAGCGCTCGGTGGGGACCTCGGGGTACAGCGGCGTCACCGACGCCGACACCTTCCCACCCGTCGTCACCCGGGCCGCGATGAGACCCGCCGTGGCGCCCACCTCGACGCGTCGGCCCTCGGCGCCGGGGCTGATCGTCGGTGCGCCACCGACGATCTCCAGCTCGGCGTCGACCGGGTCGAAGTCGGTCGCGGCGGCGATCTCGCGGGCCAGCCGGCCGGGTCCGGACGCGGGATCGTGGATGGTCACGTCCAGTTCAGGTCCCAGCTCCTGCGAGCGGTAGCGCACCTGGGCCCAGTCCCACCACGACAGCTCCTCGGCGGCGGCGAGCGCCGCGTCGACCTGTGCGGCAGCGTCGTGCGTAGCGCCGAGTTCGCGGCGGGTACGGCGCCACGTGCGATCCGCCGCCTCGATCTCGACCACGGCGTCGTCGAGCTGCGATGTCAGCGCCTCCTCGACCGCGGCGAGCGCGGTGTCGGCACTCATCCCGCCGACATCGACGCCGGCGATGGTCGTACCCGGAAGGAGCAGGTCGCGCTGGGCCGAGGCGTAGCGGTCGACATCGATCGCCAACGCGGCACCGGCGAGGGTCAGCACGCTGAGGACGCTGACGGCGACGATCAGCCCGATGCGTCGCGACGTGCTGCGTGCCGTCCACGTCGTGCCGGGTCCTGCGTGCGTGCTCACCGTGCGCCCTGTCGTCCCCGTCGTCACGTCCCTTCGTACCAGAAGACGCCCGACCGTGCCGAGGAGTTGCATCGACTTACGCATAGTCGTCGGGGCCCACCGTGGACGATCAGGTCGCTGGGGTCAGCGAGAGCAACTCGAAGGTCGCTTGCTCCTGGTAGCGCACGTCACCCCACATCGCACGAGCCCGGGTGTCGACGGTCCGCTCCTCGCGCACCGTCAGGCCGGTCTCGGGGTGCAGCCACCAGTCGACGGTCGAGGTGCCGTTCGCTCGTCCGCTGAGCTTGTAGAGGGCGCGGATGTGCACGGTGTCGACCGACTGGCCGCCGATCGTGAGCTGCTCGAGTCCGATGAGGACGCCCGAGTACCTCGCCTCGCCCTCGCCATCAGCGCTGGCGCAGCTGCCCGACGAGGTCGTGCCCGGGTCGGCACCCACACGCAGGAGTTGGGCCGGTGGGTCGCACCGGTACACGAGGCCGTCACGTTGCCCGAAGAACTCGACCTCGCTGCCTCGTGCGAGGACCGAGACCTGCTCGGCCGTGCTGCAGCGGTCGTGGATGTCGGTGTGCTCCTCGATGACGCGGTGCTCGACGTGCCAGCCGCAACCCTCGGTCGTGGTCACGACCGCGTGGGTCGTATCGGGGTAGGTGTGGTGGGCCCCGGTCAGGCTGATGCTCTCCTCGCCTTAGGTGGCGTAGCTGTACACGCCCGGCGCGGGCGCACGGAACGCGGGCGACGCTGCCTGCGCCTCCGCCGCGGGCTCGGGCGCGGTCTCGGGTGCCGCCCCGGGTTCGGTCTCGGGCGCTGGCGGCGTGTTGGCGGGAGCGACCGTGCCCGTGGCTGCGCTGTCGGTTGCATCCACGGCTGGTGGTGCGGATGCATCGAGAGGCGCCCCGGCTCCGGTCGTCGCCGGTGCGGGCGGGGTCACGGCCCGCGCTGCGTCGGCGATCGACGCGGGTTGCCGTCCGGTTACCGGGACCTCGGTGGCGGCGGGGCGGCACGTGATCGTGCCAGCGCATCGTCGAGGCTGACGACGGTGGATCGCGTGGACTCGCTCACGATCCACGAGCAAGCGGAGGCGATGGTGATGGCAGCGAGCCCGAGCGCCCCGAAGCGCACAGGCCGCGCCGGTACCTCGGTACGCGAGCGGATGCCGGCGCCCCGGCCTCTGACTCGAGGCGGCCGCTTCACGATGGGAACCGATGCAGCCTCGACGATCGTGCGCCCCGAGGCGGCGAGCCGTGCAGCGGCGATGGCGCGGAGCCGCTCGGCCACCGGAGCGATGCCGAGGATCTCCTCGAGTTGCTCGCCCTCGTAGAGCAGCACGACCGAGTCGACCGCGGCGATCACGTCGGCTGTCCGCTGCTCGCCGCTGAGGACCGCGAGTTCGCCCAAGACGTCGCAACGGGACCAGCTGACCCAAGACGTGACGTGTCGGCGTCCGCGCGGCCGGTGTCGGTTCCCAGTCTCTCGTCGAGCCCGGCGTCAGCAGCATGGCCATACCCGTTCCGGAGGTGGTACGCGGCCGGCCCCACCCCCCGGGGCCGGCCGCGAGATCGTCAGCTACCCCCCTGTAGCGCTGGCGATCGGTTGCCCCCCAGTCGTTCCTGGTCGGCGGCGCTGATCCGCTCCGCGACCAGGGGTAGTTCCCGCAGCATCCGCTGGAACTCGCTCGGCCCCGCGACGAGCAGCCGCATGGGCGTGAGCGCGATCACGTCGGCGCTGCGGGTGTTCCTCGTCAGCAGGGCGTGCTCACCGAAGAAAGTGTGCCGCCCGAGCCGAGCGACCTCGACGTCGTCGCGGACGACGGACGCGAGGCCTTCGAGGATCAACGCGAAGTCCCGACCGACCGCCCCGGCGACCACGAGCCGCTTGCCGGCGTCCACGTGTGCCTCGGTCAGGACCTCGTCGAGCAGGTCGATCATCTGGTCAGCGAGGCCATCGAACAACGGGATGGCACGCATGCGATCGCGGTGCTCGTCGTCGGAGCGGCGACGACGACCCCAGATCACCTCGTCCTGCATCCCTCGGCCTTCCCCCGCGCCGTTGTCCCCCCGGGACGACTTCCCTGCGCGACTGCCCTACGGTTGCATCCGGCCGTTGCGGTCGCGTCACACTCGTGTTGCACTACCGCTGCGCTACTTGAGCGGTCGGGTTGTGCTACCGCTGCGCTACTTGAGCACTCGTGCTGCACCCGGGGAGGGCTGGGCTGGATATCCGTGTTCTGGGCCCCCTCGAGGTCGTTCACGGGGGTATCGCTCTGGAGCTCCCGGCGGGCCGCGTGCGTGAACTGCTGCTGCGTTTCGTCATCGCGGGGGCGCAGTCGCTGCCGGTGGAGCGGCTGATCACCGACCTGTGGCCCGAGAGCGAGAACCGCACGACCACGTCCACCGTGCGCACGTACGTGGCGCGCCTGCGGGGCGTGCTCCCGGCGGACCTCGTCGTGACGCGGACGGGCGGGTACGCCCTCGACCGCTCACAGGTCGACGTCGATGCGGAGCAGTTCGCGGACGAGGTCCGTCGCGCCGGCTCGCTGGTGATGCACGATCCCGAGCCGGCGCTCGAGCTCGTGCGTCGGGCGCTCGAGCGCTGGCGCGGACGCGCGTTCGAGGAGGTCGCCCATCGTGAGTGGGCCGCCGCGCCGGCGGCACAACTCGAGGCGGCCAGGCTCGACGCGCTGGAGCTCGAGGCGGAGGCAGAGCTGGCGATCGGTGGCCAGGCCGCGGCCGTGGCGGCCCGGCTCGCGGAACTCACCCGCGACCACCCCCTCCGGGAACGGCTCTGGCGCCACCGGATGGTGGCCCTCTACCACAGCGGTCGGCAGGCCGATGCCCTGGCCTGCTACCAGGAGGTGCGCCAGCTCCTGCAGGAGGAACTGGGCATCGAACCGGGAGCGGAGCTGCGCGAGCTGGAGGGAGCCATCCTCCGCCAGGACCCGTCGCTGACGGTCGAGGGGCCGGGGACGTGGCCGGTCGACCTCGAGCTGCCCGCCGATCCCGAACCAACGTCAGGGGTTCTGCTGACCACGCTGATCGGGCGCGAGGCCGATCTGCACGACGTCACGAGCTTGCTGGAGCACGTGGCGATCGTGACCCTCACGGGGCCGGCAGGGGTCGGCAAGTCCCGGCTCGCACGCGAGGTAGCAGGTCGCCTGCGGCGGAACCGGTCGGTGCGCATCGTCACTGCCGAGCTGGCCCAAGCCACGACCGAGGACGCCGCCATCACGACCATCTTGGGAGAGCTCGGGGTGTCGAGGCGTGCTGGTGCCGACTCGCTCGTCCTGCTCCGTGATGCGCTCTCGGGCACCCAGCTCCTCCTCCTTCTGGACAACTGCGAGCATCTCGCCGCCGAACTCGGCCGTTTCGCCGCGGAGCTGGCGCGACGGGTCCCCGAGGTGCGCATCCTCGCGACCAGCCGCGAACCACTGGGCGTGGCGGGCGAGCGCGTACACCGCGTCGCGCCCCTCGACGTACCTGCCGCTGAAGCGTCGACGGACGAGATCGCGGGCGCCGATGCCGTGCGCCTGTTCGTGGACCGCGCTCGCGTCGTCTCGCGCGACTTCGGCCTGGACGAGTCGAACGCGCGCGTCATCGCCAACATCTGTCGGCGTCTCGACGGCCTCCCCTTCGCCATCGAGCTCGCGGCGGCCCGGATGCGCATGTTCACGCCCCGCGACGTGGAGTCCCGCCTCGACGAGCGCTTCGGACTGCTCACGGGTGCGCCCACAGCGGACGCGCGGTACGAGACGCTCCGGGAGGCGATCACGTGGTCGTACGAGCTGCTCGGCGCGTCCGAGCGGCGCTCGCTGCAGCAGCTGTCGGTGTTCGTCGGGAGCTTCGACGTGCGAGACGCGGCCGCGGTGATCGATCCCGATCACGACGGTGACGAGGTGGACATCATCGCGAGCCTCATCGACCGGTCGCTGCTCGTCGTCGAACGCCAGCGGGGCGAGGTCCGCTACCGCATGCTCGAGACCGTGCGGGCCTACGCGCACGAGCAGCTCGAGGCGTCCGGTGAGCTCGCCGCCGCCAGGAACCGTCACGCCCGTCACCTAGCCCGAGTCGCGGTGCGGGCCGGCGATCTACTCCACGGGCCCCGTGAGGTGGAGGGCCTGGCCGTGGTGACCGCCGCACTCGACGACCTGCGCGCTGCGTTCGAGTGGTGCATCGTCGCCGGGAGGTGGACCGACGCGGCACGGATGGTCACCAGCGTGCCGTGGGAACGCGTCGGTCGGACGGTCCAGTGGGAGATCACCCGCTTGGCGGTGCGTCTCGTCGCCGAGGGCCCCGAGCTCGATCCACGCCTCGATGCCCGTCTCCGCGGCACCGCGACGATCGGGCACTGGCTCGCAGGCGATGCCGACGCCGCCCGGACCGCGGGAGACGCCGCCCTCGAGGTGGCCGCGCGTGCGGACGACGAGACCTACATCGTCACCGCCCTGGCGGTCGCGTGGGTGCGATGGGAATCCGGCGACGAGGAGGGCGCCGCGATGCTGTACGCGCCGTTGGCGGACCCCTCGTTGGGAGACCGGGTCCCCGACGACGTCGCCGCGTACTGCCTCGGTGGCATGGTCATGGGGATGACGGAGCGAGCGATCGATCTGACGGGAGAGGCGTCGGCGTTCGTCGCGGAGCTCACCGAGACCGCCATCGCGCTGGCTGAACGCTCGGGGAGTCCGACCGCGACCGCCATGGCTCACCTGGCGCGCGCCTACAGCCTGCTCGATGCCGACCTCGTCACCGCCCAGGTCGAGCTCGGTCACGTGGCGTCGGTCGACGGTCTCGCGCTGCCCACCTGGGCGCTGCACGCACGCAGCCACCTCGCCCGGCTGCGAGCGGCGGTGGGTGACGTCAACGGGTTGCACGAGGAACTCGCCGACATCCTCACCATCGCGCTGGCGACCGTCGACGAGATGCACCTGCGCATGATCGGCGGCTTCGTGGGCGGGGCGCTCGCTGTCGCGGGTCACCTCGAGGTGGCCCCGACGCTCCGCCCCCTCGCGGTCGAGATCCACACCATCCCCGGGCACCACGGGTGGCGGCCTGAGGTTGCCCAGCTCATGGGCTCCGACGACGCCCGGCCGTCGGTGCCGTCTCTGACGGGGCTGGAGCTGGAGCGGGTCATCCGTGCCGCGATCTCCGACCTGGCGACCGCCGGCTGATCAGGACGCTTCCGGAGCGGGGCTGACGTCGGGGAACGGAGCGGGCTCGACCCCGATCTCCTGCATCCTGGCCGTGTAGGCGCGGTAGCGACGGCGCGATTCGCCCCGTCGACCTGCTCGCTCCAGGCACGCCACCAGCCGCAGGTGCGCGGCCTCGTCGAAGGGGTCGCGTTCGACCACGCGCAGCAGCAACCGGACCGCGCCGTGGCTGTCACCGCGACCCTCCTCGAGGTCGACCAGCGCCATCACGACCTGCAGGTACAGCTCCGACGCGTCGTCGCGTGCGATCGCCAGCCACGACAGCATGGGCCAGCCCTCGAGTAGCTCACCCCCGTACGTCGCCTCCGCGGTGACGAGGTGAGCCTCGGCCACGACCGGACGGCCGTCACGGACGGCCGACAAGCCACGCTCTGCCTCGTCGCGGAAGACCTCGAGGTCGCTGCTGATGCGTGCGGGGTCGATGCGCAGGTCTCCGATCGCCGCGGCGGCGTCCTCGTCGAGGGGCTCCAGGGCCCCCTGCAGATCACCCAGCGCGTCGATCAGGCGGCTCTGCGCATCATCGGCGTCGGGCCACAGCGTCGCCGCGATGCGTTCCCGCGGCCCCGAGCGATCCTGCATCACGACGAGGTAGGCGAACAGCTGGCGGGCATCGCTGTCGGTCGTCACGCTGGTCACGGGACGGCTGGAGTGCTGCAGCTCGAAGCCGCCGAGGACGCGCATGTGGAGGGGCGCCGCGGTCTCGGCACGGAGCGTGGTCAGGGTCGCCTCGCCCTGGTCCGCCCACGTGCGAGCGCCGCGGGTGCGCAGGGTCCGCACCGCTGCCTCGATGGTCGCGATCGAAGCCGCAGCCGGTTCGAGGGCTGCGAGTGCGACATCGGTGCGCGCCTCCTCGAGCACGCAACCCATGCGTGACCACAGCGTGCGTGCCTCCTCGAGCAGCGCTCGGCACTCCTGCGGGTCGGTCGTGAGTCGAGCTCGTAGCACTAGGTGGGTGGCCAGTCCCGGTCGATCGCGGCGCGACCTCGCCACCCGGAGCCCCTCGACGTTGGCCTGGGTCGCCGACGAGGTCTCTCCCTGTGCCAGGGCCACCTCGGTCAAGGCGGCCAGAGCGTCGACGTGTCCCAGCGAATCGGGATGCATGCTCGCGCGGTCCGCCAGCTCCCGCGCGCGTCGCGGGTCGTGGGGCAGCACGAGGCGGGCGAGGCCGGCCAGAGCGGGGACCGTGCCCTGGGTGTCTCCGACCGGGGCGCACTGGGCCAGTGCCTCCTCGAACGACGACATCGCGAGGGCCCGCTCGCCACGGACTTGGTACAGCTCGCCGAGGTGGCCGAGCGCGTAGCCGACCCAGCGCGAACCGGTGCGTTCGAAGCTCTCGCGGCTGGTCACCAGATCGGCTGTCGCCTCGTCGAGGCGCCCGAGCCTGCGTAGGACCTGGCCACGGTTCGACAGCGCCATGGCTTGCAGCGGTACGGCGCCGATCAGGTCGGCGTGACGCAGCGAGACCTCGAGCTCGGCCAACGCTTCCACGTGCTCGCCCTCTTCCAGCAGTCGTGAGCCGCGGTTCGTGCGGACACGCACCAGCTGGAGGAGGTCGCCGGCTCGTTCGGCGTGCTCGAGTGCCCGCAGGTAGTAGTGGTCGTTGGCTGCCCGGTCGCCGTCGACCGCGGCCAGCATGGCGCGGAGTGTGTAGGTCGCGGCGAGCGCGTGGTCGTGATGGTGCGACCGGGTGATCTCGATGGCGTGCTCGGCCTCACGACGCGCCGAGTCGATATCGCTCTGCATCCAGGCCGCGGCGCCGGCCCAGGCGTGGACCATCGCGCGGTCCCCGGGTGAGCCCTCGTCCCCGGTACGTGCGTACAGCTCGCGAGCCTGGTCGAGTTCCCCACCGAAGTGCAGCAGCATGCCCGTGCGCCACGCGAGCCAGGGCGGGACCGGATCGAGCGCCCGGCTCGCGTGCTCGAACCAGGTCAGCGCACGACCACGGTCACCCGCCATGCGCCACGCCTCACCGATCAGCGCGGCGAGGTCGGCGGCCGCCTCTGGACCGAGCGAGAGCCCCTCCGTCGTGGATGCCTCGCTGGTGAACAGGATCGCCGGATCACGGGCGGCCTCACCGACCGTCTCGAGGACCGACGGCCACGCGCCGTCCTGCAGCAGGCGGCGTCCGTGTTCGAGGAGCAGCGACAGGGGTTCCATCCGGTCGGGGGTGCGTCGGAGGTGGCGCAGCGCCGCCGCGGGGTCGTCGACGCGACGCAGCTCACGCGCCGCGGCGAGGTTCGCCCGGCTGCGCAGCTCGTCGTCGACGAGCAGCACGTCCGCGGTCGCTGCTCCCACCTCGAGGACGTCGGACCTCACGCCCAGCGATCGGATCAAGCCATCCGCTGCCAGGCCGGGCACGATCGACAGGACCGGGAACCCGGTCACGGCTGCCAGTAGCTGAGGGGTCGCGCTCTCGAGCGCGTCGAGCGTCTCGAGCAACGTGCGGTCGGTGTCGTCGCGGCTCTCGACGAGTTCACGCGCGACCGCGGTCACGCTGTCCAAGGGTGGTCCGCCACCCAGACGCAGCCGCGCGGCCGCCAGCGTGGCGGCTTCGGGGTTGCCGTCGGCGAACCTCACGACCGCCTCGACGGCCGCATCGGTCCCGGAGCGGCCGAGTTGCCTCCGCGCGAGATCGATGACCTCGGCGTCCTCGAGTCGGAGCGTCGCGTCATCGATCGTGGCGACGCCCCCGCTGGTGCGCAGCCGATCGGTGCGCAGGCCGGGATCGCGACGTGCGATCAGCACCAGGCGGAGTTCCGGCGGGGCGTTCCGAGCGATGGCCTCGAGCAGGGCGACGCAGGTCCGCGAGGTCGCGAGGTGATCGGCCCCGTCGACCACGAAGTACAGGTCGCGTGACAGCGCGTCCGTGAGGGCCTCGCCGACCGACGCCGCCAGGGTCTCGGCCCGAGATCGACTGCTCCGCTGATCCTCGCTCTGGAGTCCCGCTCCCAGTTCGTTCAGCGTGGCCGGCAGACCCGGAACTCGGATCCGCAGACCGCTCACGATCTCGCGTGCGAGCGTCGCGGGACGAAGTCCATCCCTCGGGATCGACAGCCACACCGTCGGGTGCAGGTCGGCCAACGCACGCACGAGGGTGGTCTTCCCCGAGCCCGCGCGACCGAGGACCAGGCTCAGGCGTGCGCGACGGGTCGCCTCCTGGAGCCGATCCACCAGCCGTGCCGGTGGGCCCGCGAGGCGGCCCGCCATCGGCGGGACGCTCCTGGCCGCATCGACGCGGTACGCCATCGCGGCCCCGGCGGGACCGGCGTGGTCGAGCGGCACCGGCACGAACCTGTGCTCGGTGGAGGCCCCCAAGACGTCGTGCACGACCGCCGAGGCCAGCACGGCGCCGGGCTCGGCTGCCTCGGTCAGCCGCCGGCACACGTTCACCGCCGAGCCGTAGACCTCCCCGTCGCGGTGGGTGAGCTCACCGATGTGGATCGCCAGACGGACCGGACGGCCCCAGCCCAGGTCGTCCTGCAACCCCATCGCGAAGGACAGGGCACGCGGCGCGGAGGTGAACGCGAGCACGTGCTCCTTGCCCTGACTGCGCAGGAGCGCGCCCCGATGCGCCTGCGCTCGTTCGGCGAGGGCATCCGTGGTCGCCCGGGTATCGGCGTACGGCGTCGGGCCGTCGACGTCCACGACGACGATGGCGACGGTCCCCTGGAGCAGCGCTGTGTCCACCACGTCCCCCCCTCGCCCCGCGAGCCTAATAGCCTCAACGTGCCCGGTTCGGGTGTCCGGCGACGGATCCGCGACCGGGCGGCGCAGGGTCGAGGATGGTGCCGAAGCGTCGGCTCAACGCGTCGATGTGGGAGCCCGGCCAGTAGATCCGGCGGCAGCCGGTGCAGCGCGAGAACGTGTCGTGCTCGACGCGCGTCCGCGGAGGCAACTCGTCCAGCACGTCAGCCTTGGAGACGGCCGCGAGGGGGGCGTTGCACTCGGCGCATCGCGTGAAGGGTCGGGCGCGATCAGCGAGGTCGTAGCGCGTGACGACCTCCGTCACCTGCTCGTCGGGTTCCGACGATCTCGGGCAGTAGCCGTGGACGATGACGCGGCGCATCAACAGCTGACGATCGCGCGTCAGCAGGACGCGCTCGTCCTCGACCGCTCGCTCGGCCAGGTCGGCGTCGTCAGCGTCCGTGGCGTACCACGTGTCGAAACCGAGCAGTCGAAGTCGGCGGGCCAACGTGCCGAGGTGCACGTCGGCGACGAAGCGTCGTGGGTCGGGGGGATCCGGCCACAGCCGAGGGAGGGGTGCCAGATCATCGAGTGGCGGGTACACCGCGACGCGGGCGGCCGAGCTGATCAGCGTGTCGAGTCGGACGCTCTCGCCGTCGATCAGGACCGCTCCGACCTCGACGTGGGGAACGCCGAGCGACTCGATCAGGTCCTTGACCGAGCGAGGCTCACCCAAGGGCACGCTGGCCACCCCGTGGCGATCCACCTCCGAGCAGAACCAGTCCAGGTCGCCGTAGAGACGCACCTCGACGCGCTCGTCGTGGGGCCGGTCCGAAGGTGGCACCTGCCCACGTTACGTGCCCGGGCCCGATCCCTCGGTGTCCGGCAGGGCGAGGTCCGCCCGGAGGTGCGCGAGCACCAGCGGGTCGATGTGATCGGCGTCGGTCCAGCGCTCCTCGAGGTTCTCCCACCCCATGTAGTCCAGCAGGGGCGAGGTCAGGCCACCACCGGGGTCATCCAGCCAGCCGTGGGCGTGGAGACGTGCCGCGAGCTCGCGCCGGAGGGTCTCGTCGAGCGCGACCCACTCGGAGCGCGCTGCCCGGTCGAAGTAGTAGTCGTGCACCTCGAGCAGCTCGTTCAGGCGTTCGATGGGATCGTCGTGGTGGTCGACGCGCAGATCGACGAGGCGGTCGTGGTTGCCGCCGTAGCCACCGCCAGGTCGGCGGACCACCAGGGCAGCCGATTCCATCCCGCGCTTCTCGCCTCCGGCGGCCTGACCCGCTCGCAGCGCGGCCACGAGCCGGTGTGCCAAGGCCCCCTGGGAACCGCGGAACGTCTCGGCCATTGCCTCGAGCACCTGTAGGCCCACGAGGACGTTGCCCTGCACGGCGAACCCGTCTCCGGTCAGCGAGCCTCGGTAGGGGAAGCACTCCTCGCCCGTGTGCGACGCGGAGCATCCGTCCGCCGCGACGAGACCGGTCTGGCGCAGCGGGGCCGCCGGATCGGCACGTACGAGCTCGTCGAGGATGTCGTCGGGATCCTGCCCGGCCTCGAGTCGGTCGAGTGCGCGGGGACCCACCATCACGTCAGGGTAGGCCTGCACGGCGGCGGCGCCGACGCCTCCCCGCGCCCACGGCACGATCGCCCCGACGGCCACGAACTTCGACTGGACCGCGACGCCGACGTCGTCCGCGTCGGGATCCGCCGCGACGATGGAGAACGTCACACGCCATCTCCCTCTCGCACGCCGCGGCTTCTCGCCGACGCGGAGCCTACGGCGGCCTGTGGCAGGGACCGAACGCCGTACCCTCATGTCGTGCTACCGCTCGCTACTTGAGCACTCGGCCTGCGGCCCGCCTCCGAGGGAACGACCATGCAGTCCCTGCACACCCCGACCGACGACCCGTCCGTCGTCGTGACGCGCTACGCCACCCCGCTCGACGACGGCACCGTCCGCTGCGACGTCTGCCCACGGGCGTGCAGCCTGCGCGACGGACAACGGGGCCTGTGCTTCGTGCGAGCGCGGCAGGGCGACGACATCGTCCTGACCACCTACGGTCGCTCGAGCGGCTTCTGTGTCGATCCGATCGAGAAGAAGCCGCTCAACCACTTCCTCCCCGGTTCCGCCGTGCTGTCGTTCGGCACCGCCGGCTGCAACCTCACCTGCCGGTTCTGCCAGAACTGGGACATCTCGAAGTCCCGCGAGATCGACACCCTTGCCGACACGGCCGGGCCCGAACTGATCGCGCAGACCGCCGAAGCCCTCGGCTGCCGCAGCGTCGCGTTCACCTACAACGACCCCACCATCTTCCTCGAGTACGCCGCCGACGCGGCCGACGCGTGTCGCGAGCGCGGTATCCGGGCCGTGGCCGTGACTGCGGGCTACATCAACCCTGAGGCTCGGCGCGACCTGTACGCACACCTCGACGCCGCCAACGTCGACCTCAAGGGGTTCACCGACCGCTTCTACCAGCGGCTGTGCACCGGCCAGCTGGACCCCGTGCTCGACACGCTCCGCTACCTGGTGCACGAGACCGACGTCTGGACCGAGGTCACGACGCTGCTCATCCCCGGCCAGAACGACAGCGACGAGGAACTCGACGAGATGACCCGCTGGATCGTCGACGAGCTCGGTGACGACGTGCCGCTGCACCTGACCGCGTTCCACCCGGACTTCAAGATGCGCGACGTCCCGCCGACCCCGCCGGGCACACTGACCCGAGCTCGAGAGATCGCTCTGCGGAACGGGCTGCACCACGTCTACACCGGCAACGTCCACGACGTCGACGGGCAGTCCACGCGCTGCGCCGACTGCGGCACGGTCGTGATCGAACGTGACTGGTACCAGCTCGGGACGTACCGCCTCACCGATCGGGGCGCCTGTCAGGTGTGCGGTGCGGACGTGCCGGGCGTCTTCGACGGACCGGTCGGGACGTGGGGGGAGCGTCGCCTACCGGTGCACCTCGCGTCCGCGTCGGGGCAGCGGACCGCGTGACCGCCCCGTCCGTTCGACGCCCCGCCGTCGCGGGTGTCTTCTACCCCGACGATCCCGACCGGTTGCGCGCGGACGTCGGGCGCTACGTCGCCGTCGGAGGCCACGCGGCCGGGCCACTCCGTGCGGTGATCGTCCCACACGCCGGGTACCGCTACTCCGGCCCGGTCGCGGGAGAGGCGTACGCCCGGGTGGCGGTGGCGGAGCGTGCGTGGCGGCGGGTCGTCATCGCCGGCCCGACCCACTTCGCCCCGCTGCACGGCATCGCGGTGCCGAGTGTGGACGCGTTCGCGACGCCCCTCGGTGACGTTCCGCTGGACCGCGACGCGTTGGACGGGTTGGCCGCGCGGCGGCAGATCGTGGTCGATGACGACGTGCACCTCCGCGAGCCCAGCCTCGAGGTGCAACTGCCGTTCCTGCTCGAGACGGTCGGGGCCGTCCCGGTCGTGCCGCTCGGCGTCGGGGCGGCGGCGCCGGAGGTCGTGGCCGCCGTGCTCGAGGAGCTCTGGGACGACGGGACCCTGGTGGTGGTCTCCACCGACCTGTCCCACTACCTGCCCCACGCCGTCGCACGCGAGCGCGATGCTCGGACCTCGGCGGCGATCACGGCCACCGATGCCGCTGCGATCGCGCCGCACGATGCCTGCGGGGTCTACGCGCTGCGCGGGTTCCTCCACCTCGCAGGGCGTCGGGAGATGTCGGTGCGAGAGGTCGCGTTGCGCAGCTCAGGAGATGCCGGGGGACCGCGTGACTCGGTCGTCGGGTACGGGGCGTTCGTCGTCGCGTGACGCAGGTACGGTGCTGGCGTGGCTGCTGATCCTCCGCCTCCTCCCGTCGTCGCCGAGCTCCTCGCCGTGCTCCCGCGGGAGCAGGTGATCACCGACACCGACATCGTCGCGACGCACCGTCGTGATCGTGCGGAGTGGGCTCCGGCCGGTGCCCCGTCCGTGGTGGTGCGGGCGCGGTCCACGGCCGATGTCGCGGCGGCGATGACCGTCGCCTCGAGGTTGCGTGTGCCGGTCGTGCCGCGGGGCGCGGGCTCGGGCCTGTCCGGCGGAGCCAACGCCATCGACGGCTGCATCGTCCTCTCGGTCGAGCCCATGGACCGCGTCCTCGATGTCGACGTGCGGGACCGCCTCGCAGTGGTCCAGCCCGGCGTCCTCAACGGCGACCTGAAGGCCGAGCTCGCGACGGTCGGCCTGTGGTACCCGCCCGATCCGGCGAGCCAGGCGTTCTGCTCGATCGGCGGCAACATCAACACCAACGCCGGCGGTCTGTGCTGCGTCAAGTACGGCGTGACCCGGGACTGGGTCGCCGGCCTCGAGGTCGTGCTGGCCGATGGCCGCGTGATCCGGACGGGGCGCCGGACCCGGAAGGACGTCGCGGGCTACGACCTCACACAGCTCCTCATCGGTTCCGAGGGAACGCTCGGCGTCGTGACCGAGGTGACCGTAAGAGTCCGTCCCCTGCCGCCCCAGGCCAGCACGCTCGTCGCCTTCTTCCCGACGCTCGAGACCGCAGGCGTCGCGGTGGATGCCCTGTCGCGTGCCGGCGCCCCGTCCCTGTTGGAGATCATGGACGCGACCACGGTCGCCGCCGTCGACGACGCGACCGGCATGGGTCTCGAACGCGACGCCGCGGCGCTCGTCCTCGCCCAGTCCGACGCCGGTGCCGAGCGGACCGAGGAGATCGCTCGCTTCGAGAAGGCCTGCATCGACGCCGGCGCCGGGTACACCGCGGTGACCGATGACCCCCTCGAGGGGGACGCGCTCCTCACCGCCCGCCGGATGGCCATCCCGGCGCTCGAGATGCGGGGCGCGACGCTCCTCGATGACGTCGGTGTGCCGCTGTCGCGGATCGCGTCCTACCTCGCCGTGATCCCTCGCGTCGCCGAACGGGCGGGACTCACGATCGCCTCGTTCGGGCACGCCGGCGACGGCAACCTCCACCCGACCATCGTGTTCGATCCGGCCGACCCGGACGAGGTCGGGGCCGCGCAGGAGGCGTTCGGGGCGCTCGTCGACCTCGCACTCGCGCACGACGGAACGATCACCGGCGAGCACGGCGTCGGCGTGCTCAAGCAGCGCTGGCTGGAGCAGCAGATCGGCGCCGACGTCCTCGACGTCAGCCACGCGATCAAGCACGCGCTCGACCCGCACGCGATCCTCAACCCCGGCAAGGCGCTCGCGCCCCGCTCCGGGTCGAGTTCCGGCCACATACGGCCATGATCCGACCCAGAGTGGCGGGGACAGGCGACTGAACGATGCGACGTCCTCGGACGTCGTACCGTGTCGGTGATGACGACGCAGGTGCGCTGCCGCGAATGCGACGCCGTCGCGCCGCCGTCGGCCGGCTGGTGCGGGGCGTGCGGGGCGGCGCTGGACCGCCGGGCCACGGCGCCGCGGGGCGGGGCGCTTCCGCGGAAGCGGCCGGTGCCGACGACCCCAGGACGCTCGGTTCTGTGGCTGGCCCTCGCCTCGGTCGTGCTCGCGGCTGTCGCGGTCGTCGCCGTCGCCTCCGGGCGCATCGACGGGGCGTCACTCGACGTACCGGAGCCCGTGCCGTCCGCGGCTGCCGATCGCCGTGGCGCCCCGACCGTCACCACGGTGTCGGGGGCCCCGCTCGACGAGCCGACGTGGCACCTGCCCGCCCCCGGACCAGTGGACGAGAACGCGACTCCAGCGGTCGTGTGGACCGGCGACCGGATGTTCGTCTGGGGCGGGATGAGCCGCCTCAACGCGCCCAGCTCCGAGGGTGCCCTCTACGACCCGGCCACCGACACGTGGGAGCGCATCGCACCCGTGCCGCACCCCGTGGGCGGTCGGCTGGACGGTGTCGCGGAGTGGACCGGCGCGGAGGTGTTCGTCTGGGGATACGGAGGTGAGGGACGGGCCGCGCTGTACGACCCCAGGGAGGACGAGTGGCGGCACGCTGCGCCGGCACCGGTGCCGGGCCGCTTCTCGCCGACGTCGGTGTGGACCGGGACCGAGGTCGTCGCCTTCGGGGGCGAGAACCCCAACCTCGGCGACGACGAACTTCGCGACGGTGCTGCCTACGACCCTCAGACCGATACGTGGCGGTCCATCCCCGACGTGCCGCTGGAGGGCACGACCCACATGCAGGCCGTCTGGACCGGCGATCTCGTCATCGCTGTCGGCGGTGGTGAGGCGGCCAGCTACGACCCCACGATGGACGCGTGGCGGCCCATGCCCGAGATGCCGACGCGGTCCCTCCACGACCCGAGCGTGGTGTGGACCGGCTCCGAGGTCGTGGTGTGGGGTCCGGTCGCCGACTCCGGCGCAACCGAGAACGAGGCGGCGGCCTACGAGCCCGCGAAGGGAACGTGGCGGTCGCTGCCTTCCCCTCCGCTCGAGTCGCCACCACCGTGCGAGTGCAACGGCGGGCAGGCGGCGGTGTGGGCAGGGGACCGCATCGTCGCGTGGTCGGGCACGCTCGATGCGGCCGGTCCCGTCGCGCTCAGCTTCGATCCGACCAACGATACGTGGGAGCGCATCGGTGTCGCCCCGATCCCCGCCGCGTTCGGGGCGTCGCTCGTGTGGACGGGTGCCGAGGCGATCGTCTGGACAGGTGGTGGGCTCCTCGGCGCGACGATCGGCGAGCGCTCCGACGCCGGCGAGCCGATCCCGTTCCACGGGGGCGGGGCGTTGCTCCGGTTGCGTGACGGTCGGGAGACCGGGGCGTTGCAGGCGCTCGGGGACGAGCCGACCGGGGCGCGCGTCTTCCTCACCTACCCGATCTTGACCTCCCTGGAGGAGGGCACCGTCCGGATCATCGACGTGGATGCGCGGCGAGAGCGCCGCCTCGAGGTCCCCGAGGTCTCCCCGGGCGACGCCCTGTTCCGGTTGGAACCGGTCGCGGGACGACTCGTGTTCTGGGGTGGTGACATCACCTACGCGCTCGACCCCGATGACGGGAGGGTCAGCGAGCTCGGCCGGGCACTGCAGTTCGTGCCCGCAGCTGAAGCGGGGCGGGTCTGGCTGCTCGGCGGAACGTGGGAGGCGCCGACTATCCGGCAGGTGGAGCTCGAGGGCAACGTGACCGTGCCCGAGGTGCCGATGAGCGGCGGCCTCGCCGGAGCGGTCGACGGCGCGGTCATCCGTGAGGGTGTCGTCGACGTGTGGGACCCGGTGACCGACGAGGTCATCGCGGACCTCGGTCCGGCCTGGGTCATCGCGACGCACGGCAGCCGCGTGGCGGCGTGCACACCGCCGGCGTGTCGCGCCGTACGGATCAGGGACGTCGCCACGGGCGACCAGACCGTGGTCGAGCCGGATGCGACGCTCCGCGAGTTCCACGGCAGCCGCGGCCGGTTCTCACCCGACGGCCGGCGGCTCGCGGTCGGTGTGGTGACCGTCGAGGGGTCGATGGTCGCTCTGCTCGACGACGCCGGGGGCATCGACCCGGTCGGGCCCTACGGCGGCGGAGGCGTGGGCTGGTCACCGACAGGCGTGCTCGTCTTCCGGATGCCCGATGGGCGCCTCGGCGTGCACCTCCCAAGCGGGCTCCGCGTCGTCCCCATCGACCTCGGCGAGTCCTTCGGCTTCGCCGTCGGCGGGGCGTGAGGTCCCGACCCCTCCGGCGCGCGCGTGACCCCCAGGACGACCTCGACCGCGGCCCGACGACCGGCGACTTCATCGCGGCTCTCGACCCCAGCGGCCTGATGATCCGCCTCGTCGGCGGACCGGCCGAGATCTCCGAGAGGGTCGAGCAGCAGATCCGCGCCCTCGTCGGCCTCTGACCACCGCTCCGTGTGGAGTTGTGCTCGCATGTGAGGCCAGGTCTCCACGGAGTGGGCCGGGGTCGCGACGTCCGCCATGAGCGACTGCGGGGCAGCGGGGCGTCAGTCGTACTGCATGGCGATGCGGCGGATGTCCTCGAGGTAGTGGAACGGGGCGTCGGGCGCGGGCTCGAACGCCTCGTAGCGCACCACACCCGGTGCGCCGGTCCAGCGGTAGGAGCCGTGGCGCTCGTAGATGCCCCAGCTCACCGGGGAACGGCGGTTGATGCCGGCCTCGATGCCCTGGAACGGTGCCATCGGGAACAGTGGCCTGAAGCCCTCGTCCCGGGCGACCTCGGCCCCGCCCACCTCCAACCTCACGGTCCACGTGCCACCTGCGGGGCGGTCGAGGTGCAGCACGATCTCGGTGACGCCATCCGCGAGCTCGCCGCCGTCGAGGTGACGCAGCGAGCCGTGCCCGTCGTTGTGCACGAACGTCAAACGCCCGTCGCTGACGTAGAGCCCGTAGCCGCCGCCCTGATCGCCGTGCGCGATGAGGTACCCGGCGTCCCCGGGGCGGTAACCGGCGCCGCCCCCCGCCCCGCCGTCGCCGTCGCCGTCGCCAGTCGAACCTGGCCAGGACACCGTCGCGCGGCAGGAGCGGAACAGGATGAACTGCAGTGAACGCCACCGCTCCAGCGTCGGTGTGAAGAACGGCAGCACGGCGGGGCGCTCGAACACCTCGTCGCGGTCGGGACGGATCATGAACTTGAGGCCCGAGCCCTCGTCCATCGGGTAGATCTGCTCGCGCCACGCCGCCTCGTCCCAGGCGCGCGACAGCTCCGTGACCAGGTCGGCGTGCTCGGCAGCAAGGTCGCGGATCTCCGTGGGATCCTCAGACAGGTCGTACAGCTCCCACTCGGAGTCGTCGAACGCTGCCAGCGGCTGGTGCAGCGAGACGATCTCCCAGTTGTCGCGCAGGTACGCGCGGTTGCCCTGCACCTCGAAGACGTGCTCGCGGTGCGTGCTGTCGACCGAGGGGTCGTCGAGCCACGGCGTCATGACGTGGCCCGCGATGGGCTGTAGCGGCGCCCCGCCCCGCTCGCGCGGGGCGTCGACGCCGACGACATCGAGCACAGTCGGGAGCACGTCGGACAGGTGCGCGTACTGCCACCGGATCGAGCCGGCCTGGTCGCGCCAGCGCGCCGGCCACGACACGATCGCCGGCACGTGGCGTCCGCCCTGGTGGGTGTTGAGCTTGTAGAGCCGGTACGGCGTGTTGCACGCCATCGCCCAGCCCTGGGGGTAGTGCGACACGGTCTGCGGCCCGCCGATCAGGTCCAAGCGCGCCAGGTCACGTGACACCTCCACCTCGCCGCCGAGGTGAGTGAAGTAGGTCGTCGTCCCGGTGAGGCCGCCCTCACGCGATGCCCCGTTGTCGGAGGTGAACACGAGCAGCGTGTTCTCCCACTCGTCCAGCTCCTCGAGCGCCCCGCGCAGCCTGCCCAGCGAGACGTCGATGGTCTCGACCATCGCCGCGTACACCGCCATGTAGCGCGCGAACACGGTGCGCTCGTCGTCGCCGAGTTGGTCCCAGGGAGGTGCCTCGTAGCCGGGCTCGGAGTTGCGGGGCGGCAGCTCGGTTCCGGGTGGCACGACGCCGAGTTCGAGCGCCCGGCGGTGCCGCGTCGTGCGGATGGCATCCCAGCCGACCTGGTAGCGGTCGGCGTACTTGGCGATCAGCTCGGCTGGGGCCTGCAGCGGGGCGTGGACCGCCCCGTGCGCGAGGTAGAGCAGGAACGGCTTGGTCGGGTTCGCTGCTCGCGCCGACCCGATGAGCGCGATGGCCTGCGACGTCAGGTCATCGGTGAGGTAGTAGCCGTCGGGGTAGCGGTCCACCTCCACGGTCGTGTTGTCGCGCACGAGCCGGTGCGGGTGGTGGAAGTTGGTGAAGCCGTCGAGGAAGCCGTAGTAGCGCTCGAATCCCTTGCCCAGCGGCCACGAGTGCTTCGGTCCCGCATCGGACAGGTCGGAGTCCTTCGCGAGGTGCCACTTGCCGACCGCGAACGTGGCGTAGCCCGCCCCGTCCCTCAGGATCTCGGGCATGGTCGCCGCATCGTCTGCGAGCTCCATCGCGTAGCCGCTGAACCCGGGGTCGCTGTGCGCGACGTGGCCGACGCCGACGCGGTGCCCGGTGTTCATCCCGGTCAGCAGCGACGCCCGCGACGGCGAGCACATCGGGGTCACGTTGAAGTTGGCCAGGCGGATGCCCTCCTCCGCGAGGAGGTCGAGGTTGGGGGTCTCGATCTCGGAGCCGAAGCAGCCGATGTCGCTGAAACCGAGGTCGTCACAGAGGACGACCACGACGTTCGGGGCGCCCGTTGGTGGGGTCGGTCGGGGCGGCCACCACGACTCCGAGCCGGCGATGCGATCGGTGACGACGCCCTCGAACCCGGCGTACGGCTCGCTCGAGCCGGTCGGCGGGAAGTCGCTGCGTGGGAACCCCGGCGGCGTCGGATCGTCGGTCACGGCGACCTCCTCGTCATCGCGGGGCGAGGTCGCCGCCCCCGCCCCGCCTGAACTTGAATGGTTGGGTGCATCTAAGTGCACCCAGGTATTCAAGTTCGTCGGAGGAGGCGCGGTGGGAGATCCATCAGATGGTGGCGCGGCGGCGGGCGGGGCGGCGAAGGGCCCGGCGCTCCAGGACGGCGCGGCGGCCGAGTCCGCGATGGCCGCGTGGGAGCGGTTCGTCACGGGGCTGGCGGACGCCGGGGCGGTGGTGACCGGCGAGCTCGGGGCGCAGGACGAGCGCGAGCTGGCCGAGGGCTACCGCCACGTCACACGGGTGCTGTCCATCGCCCTCGAGATGCTGCTCGAGAAGGGAGACCGCGCCCGGCCCGAGTTCACGCGCTGGATGGACCACCACCGCCGCATCCTCGGCGACAACCCCGAGACCATCTACGACGCCGCCTACCTCGATCCGTCCCTGACCTACCAGATCCACGGTCACCGCGGGACCTGCACCTACCTCGGCGTCGTCGTCTACGGGACCGGCGAGGGCGGGGCGCGGCGCATCGTCGGTCACCTCGACGACACCGACCTCGCCGTCATCCAGGACGGGGCGTTCGAGGTGTGGCTCGCCCCGGCCGGGTCCCAGGCCGTCCCCGTCGGTGCCGACGTCATCACGCTGGAGGACGACGCCACCGACGTGATGGTCCGTCAGTACTTCGACGATCGGGGCGTGGAGGAGGAGGCGACGTACACGATCGAGGCCGTGCCCGATCCGGGTCCGCCGCCGCCGCTGACCCCGCAGATGCTGGCGTCGCGGCTCGACGAGGTGACCGCGTTCGTCGGCAACATCCTCGAGGTCGAGACGACGCTGTCGGCGCTCATGGCGACCGCGACCCCCTCGCGTCTGCGGTTCGGCGACGAGTACGTCGACGAGCACGGCGAGCCCACCCCGCCGCCCATCGACCCGCAGGTGGTCCAGCGGGCGATGCCGTCACCGGCGATCCAGTACTCCGGCAGCTGGGTGGACCACCTCGAGGAGCACGAGGCACTGGTCGTGGAGGGGGTCGTGCCCGCGTGCCGCTACTGGTCGGTGCAGCTGCTGTCGCGGTGGATGGAGTCGGGCGACTGGCACCACCACCCCGTCTTCCTCGTCGGCGAGCAGCTCGTGACCGGCGACGACGGGCGCTTCCGTGTGGTGGTGTCCCAACGCGACCCCGGCGTCGACAACTGGGTCGCGACCACCGGGATGGGCTCGTTCAACGTGGTGGTCCGGGCCATCGGGGCGTCCGAGCCGATGCAGATCACCTACACGCGCGCCCCGCTCGCCGAGCTCTGAGCCGATCGCTCCGCCGCCGCGCGCTCGCCCCGAGAACCACCGTATCCGGTGGCTCCGGTCGGTATCCGGCGACTCGGTGGGGTGTCCGTGCGCGCTCGCCCCGAGAACCACCGTATCCGGTGGTTCCGGTCGGTATCCGGCGCCTCCGGATGGCGACCGGTGCGGACGATCGCCTGGGAACCACCGTATCCGGTGGTTCCTGGAGCTCGCCCGGCGGGGCGCGGATGGCGCCGGGGCGAGGATGGCGCGGGTGGCGCGGGGCGAGGACGGCGCGGGGCGAGGACGGCGCGGGGCGAGGGGCCTGGCGTTCAACCCGAGCGCTCGTAGCCGCGGTCGTCGATCCAGGGCTCGTCATCGACGCCGAGACCGTCGGCGATGCGGTTGATGTAGTTGAAGTAGGAGCACACCTGGGCGCAATCGGAGATGGCGGCGTCCGACCATCCGACCCCGCGTAGCACGTCGACGTCCGCACGCGAGCACGCCCCGGGCGTTCGCGTCAGCTTGTCGGCGTACTCGAGCAGCGCCCGCGTCGCCGGATCGATGCCGCAGTTGCGCCAGTCGTCGCAGAACCGATCGACGAGCGCTTGGTCGTCGACCTCAGCCCGGAGGTCGTGCAGGTGGGACTTCGTTCAGTAGTGGCAGTCGTTGGCCATCGAGGTGACGACCGCGATCATCTCGCGCTGGGCGCGCGACAGCTCGGAGTCGCCGAACATCGTCGCCTTGTACAGCCGCATCGACTCACGCAGCATCGCCGGGGACTGGCTCTGGACCGCGACGATCTCCCAGATCCGTCCCGCCCGTGCGACGGCCGCTTCGAACTCCCGACGGAGAACGCCCTCGGCGGCCTCCGGCGGGATCTTCTCCACGTACGCCATCGGCTTCCCCAGTCTGGACGTCGACCTGAGCCTACTGAGAGCGCGGCGCGTGGAACCGGAGCAGCCTCGACGGCGTCCCACCTCCGTCACCGATGTGCGGCTAGGGCACCTCGGTGGCCTAGGCCGCGCTGGGTGCAACCGCCCCGAACGGCGGGAACAGGTGGGAGCGTGGACGAAGCGGCGTTCGAGGCACTGTTCGAGGCCCACTACGGGGCGGTGGTCGCCTACGCGCGCCGTCGGGGGGTCTCCTGGGACCAGGCGCACGACGTCGCCTCGGAGGTGTTCAGCATCACCTGGCGCCGGTCGCAGCGCGTGCCGACGGATGCGCCCCGCCCGTGGCTGTTCGCGGTCGCACGCCGCTGCCTGGCCAACCACCGGCGTGCTGGCCGGCGGTGGAGGGGGCTGGTGGACCGCGCAGCGACGGCCTTCGGTGCCGCGCCGCCACCGGCGAGTCCCGACGACGTCGCCACCGAGACGGACGACGAGGAGCTCGCGCGCGCGCTGGCGAGCCTGCCCGCGCGCGACCGCGAGGTGCTGGCTCTGGTGGCCTGGGACGGACTCACCCACGCCGACGCGGCCCAGGTGCTGGGGATCAGCGAGTCGGGCGTGTCCAACCGCGTCGTGCGAGCACGTGCACGCCTCCGGCGTGCGCTGGGCGAACCGACGGACGCGGGGGTGGGAGGATCGTGACCGTGCCGGACAGAGGAACAGGTGACGACCGCAGGAGGGACGACGTGGAGGAGCTGGAGCGGCTGGCCCGCGCCAACCCTGTGTCGCCAGACGAGGTCGTGGAGCTGTCCCGTTCGGCCCGCGCGCGGGCCACGTACCAGGAGATCACCATGCAGAGCACCGATCCCGTCCCCGCCCGCACCGGTCGGGGACGCCTGGCTCCCCTGCTCGTCGGCGTCGCCATCGCCGCCGTGCTGGTGGGCGGCGTCACGGTCGCCCTGACCGGGGGCACCGAGCCCGAGAGCCCACCGGTCGCCGGTCCCGACGACGCAGGATCTGAACCGATCTCGCCGGACGGCGGGATGGCGATGTGCATCGAGGTGTACTCGCTCGAGACGCTGCCGAACCGTGAGTTCGCCTTCGACGGGACCGTGACGGCGATCGAGGGTGACAACATCAGCTTCGCCGTGGAGGAGTCCTTCGCCGGTGACGTCGGTGGAGAGATCACGCTGCAGGGCGCGACCGGCCTGAGCGCTATCACCGTGGACAACCCGGCAGCCGTAGCCGTGGGCGACCGGCTGCTCGTCTCCGGCGACGGAGGGTTCGTCTGGGGTTGCGGCTTCACCCAGCCCTACGACGCCGCGACCGCCGACGCGTGGCGGTCGGCACTGGCGGGCTGACCGCCACACCGGCGGGGAGTGCCCGACCTCCCGGAGGTGTTCGCCTCCCGCAGGGGTCGGGTCCTCCCCGCCACCGCGCCTACGCTGCGCACGTTCGCGGTAGGGGAGCGCGTCCTGCGTCGCTGGCTGGGTCTGACGGTGTGCCTCATGGCGCTCGGCGCGATCGTGGGGAGCACCGCCACGGCGAGTTCGCGGGCCGACCGCACGGTTCGCGAGGTCCGCGTCGTCGCCGTCGACGATCGTTTCTACCTCGCCGACTACGCCAGCTACGCCACGTTCGAGGCGGAGATGCGGCGCCTGTTCGAGCTCGCCCGCCCCGACCTCGACACGGACGGTCTCAACCTCGTCGTCTACCCGGAGTCGATCGGGCTGTGGACGGCGTTCCTGGGGCCGCGGGGCGCGATCGGACGGCAGGCGAACTCCGCCGAGGAGGCCATCGCCTCGCTGCTGGTCGCCCACCAGCCGCAGATCGACTTCTACGCCGCCCGGTTCGGCGTGCCTCCCGCCGACCCGACCCAGCTCGACGATCCGGCTGCGGCGCTCGATCTGCGCACCCTCGCCTGGGCGCTCGTCGATCCCATGACGCGTGCGGTGCAGGAGACGTTCTCCGCCATCGCGGACGACGAGGACGTGTGGCTGGTCAGCTGCAGCGACCAGGCGCCGTTCGAGCCCACCGACGACCCGACGTTCTCGGTCGTGCGCGACCCCGAGGCACCGGCCGACTCGCCGACCTACGTCGTGCCCGAGGACGAGCCGTTCTTCTACAACCTGTGCTGGGTGTGGAACCCCAACGGCGAGGTGGTGTTCACCGCGCGCAAGGAGTACCTCGTCGCGCTGGAGCAGGACCTGCTCGACATCACCTCCGAGTCGGTGGACCACATCGGTGTCGTGCCCACCGAGGTCGGGCGCCTCGGCTTCGCGATCAGCGCGCCAGCATGGGCACACGAGGTCACACAGCGGCTGGAGCAGCTCGACATGCACGTGCAGCTCCAGCCAGATGCCAACCCCGGGGCGGTCGGGGGCTACGGCTGGGCCAACGCCCCGCCGTCCCTGGACAACTGGCAGCCCGATGGCTGGCGCATGGCGAGCTGGGAGCAGCTGTCGCTGTCGGGGTCGGTGCAGGCCAACGTCACGCCCATGGCGACCGGCACCGTCCTCGACTTCGTCATGTTCGACGGCCAGGGCCACGTGATGCACCAGCCGCGCCCGACCGACCAGCCTCGGGCCTTCATCGGCTCGCCGGCCGAGCCGGGCTTCTCCGCCATCGAGCCGTGGCTCGATGCGGTGCGCCCGTGGTGCCCTCCGGACGACCCGTCGGCCCCGCTGCTGGAGCGCCGTTCCGCGCTGGTGGACTGCTCACGCCAGCTCGAGCCGGGAGCCCCGCACCACGACGAGGAGGTGGAGGGCGTCATCGCGGCAGACGTCGTGCTGCGGGAGCGCCCCGTCGACCTCCCCGCAGCGCCGGCGTGCAGCGACTGCCGCGCTACCTCGGAGGTCGCGGGGCGCCAGTGGACCCCGGCGGTCACCTCCGCCCCGGATGGGGCGCTCCACCTCGTCTACCGTGTCGGCGCGACCTCCTGGGACGGTGTCCACCCCGACGGCGACATCGTCGCGCAGCGCTCCGACGACGGCGGCCGCACCTGGACGGATCCGGTGCGCGTCGACGACGGACCGCCTCCGAGCAACCGCCCCGACGACGGCGCCTGGCACCCGGAGGTCGTGGCGCTGCCGGACGGGACGCTCGTCGTCGCCTACGAGGACGCGCGCGAGTCCGAGAACGTCTGGGTCGCGCGCTCGACCGACCGGGGCGCGACGTGGTCGCCCAGCACGCGCGTCTCGACCACGGAGGGACGTCCGACGAACGGGGCGGCCCGCAACGGCTACCACGACCTGGCGGTGTCCGACGACGGCGAGGTGCTGCTGGTCTACCACGGTCACGACATGGCGAACTCTGCGGCGCGGGTCTACGCCGTGAGGAGTACCGATGGGGGTGCGACGTGGACCGATCCAGTCGTGGTGGACGACACGCCGACGATCGAGGTCGGGCCCGCCGACTCTCGGGTCGTCCACGGGATCGGTCACGCGTGGCGTCCCGCAGCCGCCTTCCGGTCCAACGGCGACGCCGTACTCGTGTGGCAGGACTTCCGCGACCGTCGCAACACCCTGCGTTCCGTCATCGCGCCGATCGACCAGCTCGGAACCACGGCGTCATCTCTCGTTGAGGCGGATGCGGACGGGCGCACCTGGAGCGACGATGCCACCACCGAATGGGCGCAGCAGCTCACCCCCAGCCTGGGGCGCGTCGGTGACGACGTGTGGCTGGCGTGGGAGGACACCCGCGGCGGGCTCGGGCACATCCGCGCGTCACGGCTCGCTTGCGGGGCGTCGTGCGCCTGGTCCGGATCGATCAGCGTGTCGGAACGTTCCGCGGCCCGCGAGCGCAGCCCCGATGTGGGAGACGGCGGCGTGCTGCGCATCGCGTTCGAGCGCGAGGCGGCCGACCAGGGGTTCGCGGCCATCGTCGCCACCGGCGGCGCCGGAGTTGGCTGGGCCGAGCGCGCGTACGGCCCCGGGCTGGCGCCGGCCGTGGCATCGGACGGCACCGTCGCGGTCCAGGCCACCACCGGGTGGACCGACGCAGCGGCGCACCCCGACACCGAGCGCATCGTCGTCGCAGCCGCCCCGACGCCGCACCCAGCCAGGCCGACCCCGCCCGCCGACGCGCCCCTGCCCACGACCGGTGGCGGCATCGTCGGGGCGCTCGCGATCGCGCTGATCGCCGCTCACCGGAGGTTGCACCGTTGAACCGGGAACGCCGGTTCAACGGTTCGATCCTCCACACCACCCAGGATCGGGAGGCACGACCGTGACAGATCTGACCTCACCCCCCAGGCCGGCAACGCCGGCCCCTCCCCCCTCCAGGGGGGAGGCGATGACCGACGCGACCGGCACCCCGCCCCGCCAGCTGACGCGCCGGGGCTTCCTCGGAGGCGCGGCCGCGGGCGCGACCATCCTCGCCCTGCCCGGTGCGCGCCCCGCCTCCGCTCGAGCCGCTGGTGCTGCCGTCCACGCCGAGTCGGGGGTCTCGGCCGCCGGCACCCACGAGGCCGACGTGGTCGTCGTCGGGGCCGGCTTCGCCGGCATCGCCGCGGCCGAGACCATCGTGGCGGCGGGGCGCAGCGTGCTCGTCGTCGAGGCACGCGACCGCGTCGGGGGGCGGGTGTGGAACGCCCACCTCCCTGACGGCCAACCCATCGAGATCGGCGGGCAGTGGGTCGGCCCGACCCAGGACCGGCTCTACGCGTGGGCCGAGCAGGTCGGCGTCGACACGTTCCCGACCCACGACCAAGGCGCGTACGTCGACTACCGCAACGGGATGCGCTTCACCTACGAGGGGCGCATCCCCACTTCCGATCCGGCCGGTGCAGTCGAGGCCGGCGTGGTGATCGAGCGCCTCAACATGATGGCGGCGGAGGTCGACCCTGCAGCGCCGTGGGCCAGCGACTCGGCCGGGGAGTGGGACCGTCAGACGTTCCGCACCTGGATGGAGTCCAACATGGCCACCCCGGGAGGCAGGTCGCTGGCTGAGCTCGCCATCGAGGCGATCTGGGCCTGCGACCCCGACGACGTCGCTCTGCTGCACGTGCTGTTCTACATCGCCTCGGCGATGGGGGACCTCAACCTGCTCATCAACACCACCGGCGGCGCCCAGCAGGACCGGTTCGTCGGCGGATCGCAGGAGGTCGTCATCCGCCACGCCGCCGCCCTCGGCGATCGGGTCGTCCTCGCCGCCCCCGTACGTCGCATCACCCAGGACGCCGGCCGGGTCACGGTCGAGGCCGACGGCGTCACGGTTCGAGCCCAGCGCGCGATCGTCGCGCTGCCGCTCCACCTCGCTGGTCGCATCGAGACCTCCCCACCGGTCGGGGCGCTCCGCGACCAGCTCACCCAGCGCATGCCGATGGGCTCGGTCATCAAGGCGATGGCGGTCTACGACACCCCGTTCTGGCGCGACGACGGGCTCGCGGGCCAGGCCACCAGCGACACCGGTCCGGTCAAGCTCACCTTCGACAACACCCCGCCCAGCGGCACGCCGGGCGTGCTCATGGGCTTCTTCGAGGCGGACGCGGCGAGGAAGTGGAGCACACGCTCACGCGAGGAGCGCCGTGACGCGTTCCTCGAGTCGTCCCAGCGCTACTTCGGCGATCAGGCGCTCGAAGCGACCCACTACCTCGACCTGGACTGGCAGGCGCAGCCGTACTCCGGTGGCGGCTACGTCGGCTTCACGGCCCCCGGCGTGCTCACCCGCTACGGCGAGGCGCTGCGGGCCCCGGTCGGCCGCCTCCACTGGGCAGGCACCGAGACCGCCACGACCTGGAACGGCTACATGGACGGCGCCATCCGCTCCGGCGAGCGCGCCGGCGCTGAGGTGGTCGCGGTCCTCGACGAGCCCACCTCGCCACCTCCCCCCGCCGAGGAGACCGAGCCGCCACCCCTGCCCACGACCGGTGCCGGGGCGGCCTCCGCCGCAGCGGGCGCCGCGCTCGCGACGACCGCCGCGGTCGTGCGCCGCCGGCTCCAGTGGTGAGAGCCGCGGGGTAGACGTCGCCGTCAGTGGCGGGCGAGGGCGGGGGCGGTGACGAACGGACGAGGCACCAACGTCGCGTCGGGCGGGACCTGCTGGCGCCTTCGCTCGGCCTCAGCGGTGATGAGCTCGGCGGCGCGGAACATCTCGGTGCTGCGCCACCCGTCGGCACGGGAGCTGCGCTCCGACAGCGGCACCGTGAAGCCCGGCGCCCAGAACTCCCGGCCGTCCACGAGCGTCAGGCGCAGGTGCGGCTCGAGGCCGCGACGACCGACGGCTGCCTCGGCGATGCAAGCCCACTCGAAGCGTCGGCTCGCGACGCCGTAGTCCAGGCGCACGCCCCGCCCGTCCGCGACGACGCCCAGGCGCCAGCACGGGATGGCCCAGCCGAGCCCGGCGACGAGCGCCACGGCCGACACCTCGTCGAGACCGGACGTGGGCAGGTGCGTCCACGGCACGACCGCGAAGCAGATCACGATGCCGTAGATAGCCAGGTACCGGTACGAGTGCCACGAACCCAGCCGATCCCAGCGGCTGTCGGACAGCGGTGTGTTCCCTCGGTCCACATGGACATTGTGGCACGGGAACGGTCCCGACGCGGGCGGTGCCGTCCGAGAAGGTCGAACCGCTGAACCCGTCTACCCGGTTCAGCGGTTCAACCTTTCGAGTGCTCAAGCAGCGAAGCGGTAGCACGAGCTTCCGCGGCCCTAGAGGGGCGGGGCCTCGCCGAGCGTCACGGTGAGGGTCAGCTCCTCGCCGCCCCGTACGACGTCGACCTCGACCTCGTCGCCGGGTTCCTGTGCGCGTACGGCGACGGCGAGCTCGCTCATCGAGGTGATCTCCTCGCCGTCGAAGGAGACGACGATGTCTTCCGGCTGCAGCCCCGCGCGGTCAGCGCCGCTACCGGGCTCGACGCTGACGACGAGCGCGCCCTGGTCCACGGGGAGGTCGTACGTCGCGGCGATGCCCGCGTCGACGTCCTGGCCCTGGATCCCCAGGAGCGCGTAGCGGACCTCGCCGTCCTCGAGCAGGCGGGTGGCGACGTTCACCGCATCGGGAGCGGCGATCGCGAAGCCGACCCCGTCGTTGGCGCCGGATTCGCTGAGGATGGCGGTGTTGATGCCGATCACCTGACCGCGGTCGTTCACCAGCGCCCCACCGGAGTTGCCGGGGTTGATCGCGGCGTCGGTCTGGATGAGGCCGAGCAGGGTCCCGTTCCCGGTGGGGAGCGAGCGGTCGAGGGCCGAGACGATCCCGGCGGTCACCGACCCCTCGAGGCCGAACGGCGAACCGATGGCGACGGCGATCTCGCCGATGCGCGGCAGCTCGGATGCGAACGTGGCGGCGGGTAGGCCGGTCGCGTCGATGCGGAGCACGGCGAGGTCGCTGCGTGGATCGGTGCCGACCACGTCGGCCTCGTACTGGCTGCCGTCGGGCAGGGTGACACCGACCGCCGCCGCCTGCTCGACCACGTGGTTGTTGGTCAGCAGGTATCCCTCGGAGTCGAAGATGACTCCGGTGCCGGCGCCCACGACCGCGCGACCGTTGCTCACGCTGACGTGCACCACGGAGGGCGAGACGCGCTGGGCGATCTCGCCGATGCTGAGCCCGCCGGTGGCGTCGCCGGTCACGGGTGGATCCGCGTCGCTGCCGGTCTGCACGGTGGCGGGTGGCGCGACGGTCGGGGCGGGGCCGTCGTCCACGATCGCCACGCCAGCCAGCGTGACCACCGAGGCGACCGCCGCCGACAGGACGGCGGTCGCCAGGTGGCTGCGGCCCTTCCCGGCAGTGGAAGGCACCGCATCGGGCGGGGGTGGGG
>JAHWKY010000033.1 GCA_019347575.1 Actinomycetota bacterium
GCAGGCGGCCTCACGGTCGTCAACGAGGTCGTGCTCAACCAGGTCCTGGTGGAGATCGGCGACGAGACCGAGACCGACCGTGCGATCGCCACCATCCAGGACCAAGGGACGTGCTGGCTCGGCGGAACCACGTGGCGGGGCAGACGGCTGCTGCGTGTGTCGGTCTCGAACTTCTCCACCACCGAGGCCGACGTGGACCGCTCCGTCGCCGCGGTCCTCGCAGCCGTCGCCTGACCGGAGAGGGCGTCGTGGAGGTCCACCTGCGTACCGAGCGGCTGACCCTTCGTCGGCTGACCTCCGACGACCTCGACGAACTCGAAGCCCTCGACTCCGACCCCGAGGTGATGCGCTACATCAACGGAGGCCGACCCACGCCCCGAGAGGTGCTCCGCGACGAGCACCTCCCCGCGTGGCTGCGGTGGTACGAGCGCGGTGAGGCGTGGGGCTTCTGGGCGGCTATCGACGGGGAGACCGGGGCGTTCCTGGGTTGGTTCCACCTCCGCCCCGGCGCCGACGACCCCGATGACGAGCCCGAGCTGGGCTATCGCCTGCGCCGGGAGGTCTGGGGCCGCGGCCTCGCGACGGAGGGCTCGCGGGCGCTGATCGACCAGGCGTTCGAGGAGTTCGGGGCGCGCCGCATCTACGCCACGACGATGGCGATCAACCTCGGGTCGCGTCGCGTCATGGAGAAGGCCGGGATGCGCTTCGTGCGCCTCTCCCACGGCGGATGGCCCGAACCGATCCCCGGGGACGAGCACGGCGA
Organism: Actinomycetota bacterium; assembly: GCA_019347575.1. Taxonomy (NCBI): domain Bacteria; kingdom Bacillati; phylum Actinomycetota; species Actinomycetota bacterium. The sequence continues at coordinate 764 of JAHWKY010000033.1, forward strand.
CGTGGAGTACGCCATCACGAGGCAGCAGTGGGACGCCGACCGCGCCGCCGGCTGAGCACCCCGACCGTGTGCATCCGTCCCCGGTTGCCAGTCGGATCCGTCGGATCGATCCGCACCTGCTCGCCCCGCCCCACGCGCTCCTGTGACGGCGGGAGGTCGTCGAGCTACGCTTGCGGCGGCGGTGTGTCACGCCGGACCTCCACCTCGGTTCCCGCGCGACCGAGCCTGGGAGGCGAAGGGGACCTCGAGTGCTCGACACGGGTTGGTCGCTGTCGTGTCCTGCGTGCACGTCGGCGAGCGCGGGTCGTCGGACGTGGACGCCTGACACGTGAGGCAGCAGACATGACCCGCAACGAGTCCTTCAAGCGCCGCATCCGCGCGCGCATGGCCAAGACCGGAGAGAAGTACGGCGCCGCCCGGCGCGTCCTCATCGAGCAGGCGACCCGCCGCAGCTCGGCGGGATGGGTCGCGGAACCCGAGCAGACCGACGAGGTCATCCGCGACCGGACGGGGCGCGGGTGGGACGAGTGGCGCGAGCTCATCGATGCGTGGCCCGGGCACGACGAGGGCCACGGTGCGGTGGCGGCTTGGCTGCAGGCCGAACACGACGTCGACGGCTGGTGGGCCCAGGCCGTGACCCTCGGCTGGGAGCGCATCACCGGCCGACGCCTGCGGCACCAGATGGTAGACGGGACGTTCACCGCCAACCGCTCCGCGACCATCACGGTCGAGGTGGACTCGCTGCGCGAGCTCCTCCTCGACGCGGACGGCCGTGAGCTGCTCTTCCCGGGCATCGACGTCGAGCTGCGATCGCGTCCGACCTCCAAGAACGTCCGGCTCGGGCTCGGCGACGGGATCGTGCAGATCGCCATCGTGCCCCGGGACGATGACCGCGCGACGGTCCATGTCGCCCACGAGAAGCTGCCGACCGCGGACGAGGTCACGCTCTGGAAGGAGTTCTGGGGCGACTGGTTGGCTGCTCTCGACGGGGGCTGAACGGGCGTCGAGCCATCGAGGTACGTGATCCGGTGCCGTATCGCACCGGATCACCTACACCGACATCGCCGAGTGCGGCACCGGCTGGTCTCCTATCGCGACGCGCGAACCCGGGGGGCGTGGAGCACCCGCCTCCACCAGCGGCGTACGGCATGATGTGGGTGTGAGCGACCGCCTGAGCCTCCGACCTCTTCGGGAGACCGACCTCGAGCAGCTCGACCGCCTCGCGGTGGACCCCGATGCGCTGCGACCCTTCGGCTGGTTCGGCTACCAGCCACCAGGGCGGCGCCGAGCGCGTTGGGAGGAGGACGGGTTCATCCGGCCCGACTCGACGATGCTCGCGGTGGCCCTCGATGACGTCACCTTGGTCGGGATCGTCAGCTGGATGCAGGTGCCGCAGAACGGACCGGCGGATGGCTGCCTCGAGATCGGCGTCGCGATCTTCCCCGAACACCGCGGCCAGGGGTACGCGACCGAGGCGCAGCGCGCGCTCGTCGAGTACCTGTTCGACAGCACCCTGGCCAACCGTCTCCAGGCGACCACCGACATAGAGAACATCGCCGAGCAGCACGCACTGGAGCGGATCGGCTTCCAGCGCGAAGGGGTGCAACGGCAGGCTGTCTTCCGGGCGGGAGGTTGGCACGATCAGGTCATGTACGCCCTGCTCCGCGACGAGGCGCTGCCCGAGTCGTAGCGAGCGACCTCGTGCGCCGAAGTCGGCGTAACGCGTCAGGCGGCTGCGCCCCATCCGCGCTGGTATCGCAACCCAGGAACGTGCGATGTAGCAGCATCGATGCGCTGGACGGTGAGGCTCCGCAGTCCTCGGCCTCAGCGGATCCGATCGCGCTTCTCGAGCGGCGGAACGAACGGTGGGACCTGTCCACCGGTGGCGCCGTGGCCGCCGTTGCCGGGGATGAACCACGGCGTCTCGACGCCCGGGGCGTGGCCATGCTGGCTCCGCGCCTCGCGGACCACGATGACGACGAGCCAACCCGTGATCACCGCGCCTGCGCCCACTATCAGCCAGTAGACGACCGCACCCATGATGGCTCCTCGTGCCAGATCCATCATCGTACGTCTCCCGAACGAGCGCGGTGGCCATCTCGGGAGAACGGCTCAGCTCGCCGTGAGCAGACCCACGCCGAGCGCGATCAGACCTGCCGCGAGGATGAGCCCGCCGGCGTAGACCAGCACGATGGCGCGGTTGGGCTCGTCCACGTCCTTGCCGAGGCTGGAGAAGAAGAACCCGGCCGGCATGAGGATCGCGGCGATGGGAACGCCGGAGCGCGCGAGCAGTCCAAGTGCGTCGGTCTCGAGCCCCACCGTCTCGGCGTAGAGCAGCGCGACCAGCGACAGGATCAGCAACACCCCCGCGTGCGCGTGCCCCGCTCGGGCGAACCTCAGCTGGAACGGGGTCGCGGGTGCAGCGCCCCGCACGAGCCGCACGAGGTACAGGCCCCCGGTCTCGACCGTGACCAGGCTGAGTACCAGGATCGCCGCGAGCGTGCGTGCACCGTCGGACAGTTCCATCGGCGGACCTCCTCTCGGATCCGGCGCGCGAGGTGGCACGCCTCAGCCGTCCACGCCGCCCGCAACCTTAGGCTGGCGCGCGACGTCCGACCCTGTGGAGGGACACGGATGCGCTGGAGCCTCGTGATCGTCGTCGCACTCACCGCCGTCGCCTGCGGTGGGGGTGGGGAACCAGCGCCATCGGTCGTCGAAGGGTCCGGCGAGGTCCCTCGCTGCGAGGACCTGGAGCCGATCGAGTTGCCGTCGGAGCACCTGCGCGACGAGCCGGTCTACGTCGGCAACGAGCAGCCGGTGGAGGAGCTATCGGCCTGGGCACAGAGCCGGCCCGGCTTCGAGGAGCTGTGGATCGATCGCAACCACCTGGGTTGGGTCGTGCTCGCCTTCAGCGAGGACGCCGAGGCTCGACAAGCGGAGCTGGCTGAGCGCTTTCCTGACGTCGGAGCGGTGGTCGTCGCCGTCGACTGGACCATGGCGGAGCTCGAGGTCCTCCAGCAGCGGGTGCACGAGGGGGTCGACCTCGAGTCGTACACGAGCGGGGTGGACATCACGCGCGGCGTGGTCGAGGTCGGGGTCGGGGCGCTGACGGACGCGAACATCGCTGCGGTCGCCGATCGCTTCGCGGGCGAGCGCGTCTGCGTCTCCGGCAGCGACCCAGCGAGCGTGCCGGAGGAGGGACCGCAGCCGCAGGCGGGGGAGGGGTGGCGTCTGCTCGCGGACGAGCCGGTCGGCGAGCCCTACCGGACCTGGATCGCGGCCGACCAGGATGCGTACGCGCGCCTGTGGTCGGAGATCGGGCTCAGCGGTGAGCCACCGGAGGTGGCCTTCGACGGCGAGGTGGTGATCTGGTTCGGGGCGGTCTACAGCGGCAGCTGTCCGCGCATCCGCCTCGACGATGTCGTCATCGACCACGATCGTGCGCTCGTGCACGCCGAGATCGTTGAGCTCGGCGCCGAGCCCGCCTGTACCGACGACGCCAACCCTCGCGCCTACGTCGTCGCGGTCGAGCGGTCGGTGCTGCCCTCAGGACCGTTCGCGATCCAGCTCGGCCCCGAAGATCCGCCCGGTGGCGCGTTCGAGGAGCGCACCCTCATCGAGGTGGACCTCACCGAGCGGGGCAGCGCCCCGGCTCCCGACGAGATCGGGCCGGACCCCGCGGCCGCGGAGCCACAGCCGACGACCGTGGGACCGGGGGAGATCATCGAGACCGGGTACCCCGCGCTCTACCGCTTCTGGCTCCACTGCGGGCCGGAGTGGCTGGGGCCACTCAACGACGTGATGTGGCGCAGCGACGTGACGCAGATACCGCCGGAGTGGCGCGAGCGGATGCACGACTCCGAGGAGCTGGTCGTCGAGGTGCTCATCGAGACCGATCCGGCGACCCTCACCGCGACCGCCGGGGACCACACGATCGTCTACCGGCCGAGCCCCGAGGACCCACCTGGCTGCGACTGACCCGGTCAGGCCGTGAGGAACCAGGGACTGGTGTAGGCGACGGCGGCGCCGAGGCCCTGCCACGCCTCTGGGGCGCGGGACTCGATCGGCGTCTCGGGGTCGCTGATGCGCAGGAACACCCAGTCGCCGTCATCGATGCTCAGCGGCGGGGCGGACAGCTCGACGACCGGCTCGGTATCGGCCGGCACGACGATGTCCTGGGCGTGCAGCAGCGTGGGCTCGTCCGTCCCGGGACGCAGGACCTGGACGCTCAAGGGCTTGCCGAACCAGTCGGGGCCGCGGTCGATGTCGACCGCGAACGTGACCGGACCGGCTGCGATCGGTGACCCCATGCGCGCCCCGTTGGCGCTGGCGTCGATCCGCAGACCGGCGTGCTTGGTGGCGAACACCCGGCGGCTACGCAGCGCCTCGTGGACACCGTCGCGGGACAACTCCGTGACGTACATCCCGCCCCGACCCTTGCCCGCCAGGCCCCAGTTCTCGCCGTGCTCGTCGCTCACGCCGATCAGCCCGACACGCCAGCCGGCGTTGAGGCAGGCGTTGATGGGGGAGGGGCGGTCCTCGTCGCGACCCACGAAGAGGAAGTCGGTGGTCATGGTGAAGATCTCGCACGACACGAGCCGGTCGATCGCCTCCGGGAACAGCGCGAACCGGTCGAAGTCGTACGACCTCGGGTGGTTGAACCCGGCGAGCCCGTCCATGCCGCCGCCCTCGTCGACCGGTGTCCGCAGCCACTCGTAGAAGCCGTCGATCGACGCCAGCGGTTCGGGGATGCCGTAGGTCGCCTCGTGGATGTCGCGGATCGGCAGCTGCGCCGGGGCGTAGTCGGAGAGGTAGCCGGTCAGCCCGCGCGGGCTCATCAGCGACTCGGTCTCCTTCGGGTCGGTCCAGTTCTGGGTGAGCCAGACGTTGATGTGGCCGAGGTGGCCGGTGGTCCACTCGAAGCCACGGATCGCGGTGAAGGCTCCGGGCTCGTCGGCGGCGTCGGCGTAGGCGCCGATCTCCTGCCACTTCTCGTCGTGGATGCCGAACGCGTAGGAGCACTGACCGGAGTGGCACAGGGTCTCGCCGTTGTCCTTGCCCTGGATCGCGTGGTCGGTGAGGGCGGCGACGTCGAGGCCCGCGTCGCGCATCTGTGGGTAGAACCCCGAGGGGTCGCCGGAGCCGTCGGACAGCAGGGAGTGGTTGTGCAGGTCGGTGTGGACGAGGAAGGTCCCGTCGTCAGGGAACAGCCGCGACACCCGTGACGTGCCGAACTGCGCCATGGGGCTCTGCGCCCCGAGCGAGCGTGCGGAGCCCGCCAACAGCAGCGCCCCCGCCGCCCCTGCGGCCTTCAGCAGATCCCGCCGCCCGATCCTGGCCGCCATGCCGGTCCTCCGCGTCGCGTCGCGATGCGAGAGACTTCCGCAGCGAACTCCCGGACTCCTGCTCCAGCTCGCCGCCTCTCGGTGCAGCTACCAATGGCCAGCCTGAACGAGGTGATCCGTCGAAAGGCGCGCGACCCGAGACGTTGACGCTGTGCCGACGGGGCGGTCGCGACCGCTTCGACGTAGCCCCCACGGAGGCTGCGCCCTCCGACCTCCAGCAGCCGCGATACCACCGCAGCGTGCGCGAGCAGCTCGCCGTCCGAGGAGGTGACGGTCACGTGCCACCCGCCGAGGGTACCGTCGCGACTGACCACGGACGGGGGCAGGAACTGGCAGCGGGGGACGATGTCACGGCGGACGAGCCGCGGCGTTCGGTGTGGTCGCGGCTGCGGGGCGCTTCGCCCCGCACCCTGGCCTGGATGGTCACCGTCCCGGTGCTCGCGGGGGTCGGGGCGGTGCTCGCGGGGTCAGTTGCACAGGACGGCGACCTCGACGTCCCTTCCGCGCCCGCGACCGCCCCGACCGAGTCGCCGACGCAGCCGGTCGTCTCGGAGTCACCGGCGGCGCCTTACGTGGTCGTGGCGATAACCGACGGCGACACGGTGGACCTCCTGGGACCCGATGGCGCGATCACCGTGCGCCTGGCGCAGGTGGACGCGCCCGAGGTGGGTGAGTGCTGGGCCAACGAGTCGACGGCCGGCCTGCACGAACTCGCCCCGCCCGGCACCGCCGTCACGGTGCGCCGGCCCGGCCCACCCTTCACCGACACGTACGGGCGGACGCTTGGTGAGCTACTCCGCGACGACGGCACGTCGATCAGCGTCGAGCTGGTCGGCGGCGGGGACGCCGGGTTCGATGCGCGCTTCGCCGACGAGGACGCCGACCTCGCCGCGCGGCTGCGCTTCGCCGAGGAACAGGCTCGCGCGTCGCGCGTCGGTCTCTGGGGCGCATGCGGCGGCCCTCACGAGCCGGTTGCGGCATCTCCTCCGGGTGGGCGCGCGGCGCCCCGTCAACACCTCTAGAGTGGCTCGGTAACCCGACCCCAGGAGCACCGATGCCACACGACCTGACCATCGTCCTGCAGAACCGCCCCGGCACGCTCGCCGACGCGAGCGAGGCGCTCGGCAACGCCGGCATCAACATGCTCGGGGTGTGCGGCATCCCCTGCGAGGGGGAGGGGATCTTCCACGTCCTCGTGGACGATGTCGATGCGGCCCGCAGCGCGGCGGAGGGGGCGGGGTTCGAGACGCGCGACGAGCGAGAGGTCGTGGTCGTCGACGTCGAGGACCGCCCCGGGGCGCTCGGCGAGCTCACACGGCGTATCGCCGACGAGGGGGTCAACGTCGACCTCATCTACCTCGCCACCAACACCCGCGTCGTGCTCGGTGGCGGCGACGTCGAGGCCATCCAGGCCGCCATCTGACCTAGGCGCATCCCCCCGCCCCGAGCGGGCCGGGGGAGACGCCGTCGGGGTGGTTAGCCGGCGAGGTCCACACGCTCGTCGTCCATCCCATGATCGGAGCAGTAGGGCGGCTCGGTGTCGGGCAGCGGCTTCATCGTGGTCGCCGACACCGGCTCGGAGCCTGCGGCCCAGAGCGTGACGGTCACGACATCGTCGCAGCGGATGTCGCTGTGCCAGATCAGTTCCCGCACGGTGTAGTGGTAGGTGGTGGGTCCGCTCGGCGTCTGGGCGGCTCCGGCGATGGTCCGCCGCTCGACGACATCGGCGGCGTTGCCGTCGAACCCAGCCGCGGGTGCGGTCTCCCAGCGCCAGACCACGGGGTGTCCGTCGCGGGGGACCGGGAGGCGGTAGGACGCCTCCGCGAAGCAGATGTCCACGTCGCACTCGACCGTGAGGTGCGGGACCGTCACCGTCTCGGGAGTTGGCGTCACGGCGGCGACCACCGCCACGGCCACGACCCCCAGCGCCACCACCAGAGTTGCCCATCGGAAGCTGTCCACGATCGCTCCTTCCACGTCGGCGTCGTCTCGAGCGGATGCTCGTTCGCATCGTCGGGACGGTCGCTTCGCAGCGGTTCCGCAGCGGCGAAACCGGGACGAAACCGCGCACGCTTGGCTCTACGGACGCGCGGTGGTTGGCTCTTCGGTGGCGCGGGGGAGTGGCATGCGGATCGGGATCCTGGGACCCCTGGAGGTCGTCGGCGGCGACGGCACCAGACGTGACCCGTCCGCGGCCCGCCAGCGCCGCTTGCTGCTGGCGCTGCTGGTCTGGCGCGGCGAGCCGGTCTCGATCGACCGGCTGGTCGACATCGTGTGGTCGGGCGCCGAACTCCCGCGCGATCCGGTCGCGACTCTGCGCACGTACGTGACCCGCCTGCGGACCGTCCTCGACCCCGATCACGTCGGCGGCCAGGCGCACTTCCTGGTCGGGGCGGGCGACCACTACCGGCTCGAGCTCGACGGACACGATCTCGACGCGACGCGCTTCGAGGAGGACCTGGCCCGGGGTCACGACGCGCGGCCGCGCGATCCGGCGGAGGCGCTGCGCTTCCTGGACCGCGCCCTGATGCGGTGGCGCGGACCGGCGCTGATGGAGGTCGCCGACGAGCACTGGGCCCTTCCGGAGGCGGTTCGACTCGAAGAGCTGCGACTGCACGCGATCGAGGAACGCTTCCAGTGCCTCCTCGATACGGGCGCCCACCTCGAGACGCTGGGGGCGCTCGAACGTCACGTCCGCGAGCACCCGCTGCGCGAGCGCCCTCACGGGCTGCTGATGCTGGCGCTCGACCGTGCCGGCAGGACCGCGGACGCGCTCGAGGTGTTCCGAAGCTTCCGGCGGCGCTTGGCCGACGAGACTGGCCTGGACCCTTCCGCGGATCTCGCACGGCTGCACGACCGCCTGCTGGGTCACAGCGACGCGGAGGTGTTCGGCGCCGCCGCTGCGGGTGTCTGGAACGAGCTACCTCCGACGACGAGTCCCCTCGTGGGGCGCGACCGCGAACTGCGGGCCGTCCGGGACCTCATCGGTCGAGCGGGCCTCGTCACCGTCACCGGCACCGGCGGGGTGGGTAAGACCCGACTGGCGCTCGAGATCGCCCATGTCGACCGCGACACCGGGACCTCGGTGCTGTTCGTCGAGCTGGCGACGGTCACCGCCAGCGATGACGTCGCCGATGCGGTCTTCTCGGCGCTGCGGCTCCCGGCCGCCGGCCGCACCGACGCGGTCGCCGGGCTGGTGCGTGTCCTGAGGGCGCGCCCCGGGCTCGTCGTCCTCGACAACTGCGAGCACGTCCTCGCGTCCGTGTGCGAGCTGGTGGAGCGTCTCCTGCGGGACTGTCCCGAGCTCACGCTGCTGACGACGAGCCGGGAGCCCCTGGGGATCGAGGGCGAGCGGGTCTACCGGCTGCCTTCGCTCGAGGTGGCTGACAGCGTCGCGCTGTTCCGTGAACGCGCCACTTCGGTGGCTTCGCTCGCGACCGACGACCCCGCGGACGACGCCGTCATGGAGCTCATCTGCCGTCGGCTCGATGGCATCCCCCTCGCCATCGAACTCGCCGCGGTCCGGACCGGGCACCTGTCGGTGGCGGAGATCGCCGACCGGCTCGACGAGCGCTTCTGGCTGCTGACTGGTGGTCGTCGCGCACTCCCACGGCAACAGACCATCGCCGCCACCATCGACTGGAGCTACGACCTGCTCGACGCCGACGAACAGCGGCTGTTCCGTGCCGCCTCCGTCTTCGTGGGCGGTTTCGACGTCGCGGCGCTCGCGGCTGTCGCGCAGGTCAGCGACCATGCCGCTGTCGACGTGCTCGCCTCGCTGGTGGCCAAGTCCCTCGTGGAAGCGACCGTGGGTCGCGAGCACGCCCGTTACCGCCTGTCCGAGACCGTGCGCCTCTACGGCCTCGAGCGCGTCCGCGACCGCGGCGACCTCGCGTCGCTGCGGCAGCGGCACGCCGAGCACTACCTGGGACGCGCGGTAGCGGTCCCACCGCGGCTGGCAGACCTGCCTGCGGGCGGGGGCGAGCGGACGATGTGTCGCATCCGGCTCCAGCCCATGGTGGAGGGTGACGACCCGGACCTCGCCAACCAGCTCGAGGCCCTCGCGTGGCTCGACCGTTGCGGCGACCTCGTCGGCTGCGGCAGGCTCGCCGCGCGGATGGCCACCGTGCTCGATCAGCGCGGCTTCCTCGACCCCGACCGGCGCTACCTGCGGCGCGCCGACGTCGCCGACGCGCTGGCGAACCCCGAGGAGCGCGCCTTGTACCTCGTCGCCTCGGCGCTCCAGGCGCCGTACTTCGGCAGCTGGGCCGAGGAGCTGCGCTTCGGCGAGGCGGCGATGGCGTCCACGAGTGACCCGCAGATGTCCGCCGTGGCAGCCGCGCTCACGACCCAGGCTTGCCTCGCCTTCGACCTCGACCGGGTCCCCGAGTTGGCGGAGACGGCGCTGCGGGATCTGTCGCCCGAGGCACACCACGCGCGGTTGCTGCTCCGCGGGCAACAGACGCTGCATCTGGTCATGAAGGGCCACCTCGTTGAGGCAGTCGAGCGACTCGAGGCGCACGCCCGCGCGGGTGACGTGTTCGCCGCGGGAGAGCTGCGCGTGCTGCTGCACGTGGTCGATGACGACGACCGCGTCGAGACGGTCGCTATCCCCGAAGCAGCGGAGGCCGAGCATGTGGCGCTGTGGAGCTACCGGTGGCCGCTGACGGAGGGACTCGTGGCGGCCGCGCGCGGCCGCCACGCCGCCGCCGCTGCGGCGCTGGTGCGCGCCGGGGAGATCATCGCCACGAGTCCGGTGAGCCTGCTGGACCGTGACCTGCTGATGGCGTGCGCCGTCGCCACCCACCACGCCGGCGGCGATGCCGTCCACGCGCTGCACCTCACCACCGTGGCCGAGGGACGCTGGCGTTCGCCCGCTTCGCGCGTCCTGTACCGCCACTACGCGCCCCGCATCCGCGCAGCGGTGAGCGATGGTCAGCTCGAGGCGGTGGTCGCCGTGGCGAGCGAACTGCGCCCCGCCGAGGTCCTCGAGCAGGAACTGGCCCGCCTCCGAATGGTGGTCGAGGACGCGCGGAGACGACCCGAGCAGGCGCCTACGACACCGGGTGCACGAAGCCCGAGATGACGAGGTGGAGCACGGCGACGGACTCGTTGGACTTGAGCGTGCAGATGCTGACCTCGTGCGGCGACCCGAAGTGGTCGGTGTCGGTCACGAAGAAGGGCACCTCCCACCTGCCGTTCTTCCGGCTGTCGAGCGGGATCTCATCGACCTGACCGGTGGGGGCCAACTGCCACTCGAGGCTGATCGCCTCGACGTTGAACGATTCGCCTCCCACGTGGATCGTCCGCACCTCGAGCACGGTCCCTTCGGGCGCTTCGATGGGTGTGCACTACCGGCGAGGTCTCGCTCCTACCGTTCCCGCTCCCACCCATCCGTCTCCCTTTCGCGTGGCGACTCGCGTCGCGAGTCGCGGCCGGCGTCTACTCCTGGCGCTGCACGCCGGTCCCCGCCACCGTTGGCGCGGATGGCCGGTTGTCGCCACCGGGGCGCTCCTCCGGCTGGAACGGAGGGCTCGCCCGTGGAACGACGTGGCGATCGGGGTCGGGGCGATGTGCCAGCGCGGATGGGGCGCTTAGGCTGGATCCGGTCGACCGAACGAGGATGGTCCGGTGAACAAGCTGCCGCTCATGGTCCGGTTGCGTGCGGCGCTGAAGCGCGCGGCGTACTCGGGGCCGATGCGGGACCGGTGGCAGCGCCCCGACGAGGTGCTCGCGATCCTCGACCTCGAGCCGGGGCAGCGCGTCGTCGACCTCGGTGCAGGCGGCGGCTACTTCACGTTCCGCCTGGCCCGTGCCGTCGGGCAGGATGGCCGGGTGTTCGCCGTCGATCCCGACCGGGACATGCTCGCGTGGATCGCCGCGCGATCGGACCGCCAGGGCTACCCCCAGATCGCGACCATCCAACCGCACGATGGTGAGCTCGAGCTGCCCGAACCGGTCGACCGGATCCTGACGGTCAACGCGTTCCACCACCTTCCTGAGGACCGCGCTCCCTACTTCGCTCAGCTGGCCGACGCCCTGGCACCGGGTGCGCGGATCGCGATCGTCGAGGCGCAACCGCGGTGGTTCCTCTTCGGGCACGCCACCGAGCCGGAGACGATCCGGAGGACCCTGACCGAGGCTGGCTACCAGGTGGTCGCGGAGCACGACTTCCTGCCGCGTCAGAGCCTCACGGTCTTCGAACGCTGACCGGTCCGGTCCGATGCCGCAGCTGCGTCCTGCACGACCGGAAGACGTCGAGACGATCCTGTCGCTGTGGGCCGAGTCCGCGGCAGAGCCGACCCACACCGACGATGTCGCCAGCCTCATCCGACTGATCCACCGCGACCCCGACGCACTGATCGTCGCGGAGATCGACGGGCGGATCGTCGGCACGGTGATCGCCGGTTGGGACGGCTGGCGCGGATCCATCTACCGGCTCGTGGTGGCGCCACCGCACCGACGACGGGGCCTCGGACTGCGGCTGCTCGCCGATGCCGAGCGACGGCTGCGGGACGTCGGGGCGGTGCGGTCGCAGGCCATCGTGGTGGAGACGGACCCCCAGGCGACCGGGGCGGGCGGGGCGACCGCCGCCGCCGACCACCTCGAGCAAACGCTGACCCGTCGCGCTGTGGCCTGATCCGCAGGTCGGTGTAGGTGATCCGGTGCGGGACGGCAACGAACCAGCTACCTCGACGGTTCGGTCGCGTCCCGAGCCGCGGGTCCGTGTCCGGGGAGCCCGAGCCTCACCTGCGAGCTCGGTTTCCCGAAAGGGAAGCGGAGCCTGCGCTCAGGTACGCCTCGTGGAGGGGTCCCGCCTGGCAGGCTTCTCCCACGTTTGGGGAGGGACGATGGCGAGCTCCGAACACGTGCAGACGGAGCAGCCCGACCGTGCCTCCGGACCCTCGAGCAGCCGAGAGTCCACCGCGGAGGGTCCGACGGAGGGCACGGAGGGTGCCAGCGTCGTTGCGCGCACGGCGGGCGCGCCGCTGGATCGACGCACGTTGCTGGCGATGCAGCGGACGGCGGGCAACCGTGCCGCCGCGCAGGTCGCAGGCAGGCGCGCTCCCAGCAGCGGCCTCTCGCTGCCCGGGGACTCCGACGCAGCGAGGCGGATCCTCGGCTCCTCCGCGTCCGAGGTGAGGATCCACACCGGGACCGACGCCGCTGCGGCGGCCGGTGATGCCCTCGCGATGACAGACGGCTACGACATCCACCTCGGCGCCGGCGCCCCCGCCCCGACCTCGCCCGAGGGTCGGGCCCTGCTGGCCCACGAAGCCGCCCACGTGGTCCAGCAGACCCGTGCCGGCGTCACGGTCAGCCGGCAGCAGGCCGAGGAGTCCGCTGACGCCGCCATGCTCGCCGCCGTCAGCGGACGTCCGATCCCGGACCTGCCGCAGGCTCAGGGGCCGCACTTCTTCGAGGCTCGCTGGCACCAGGCGACGTTGACGAACGCGATGGAAGAGGCGGGCTTCAGCGACCAGGAGCAGGAGGAGGCGTACTTCGCCAACTGGTGCCGTGATGTGTCGCAGGCGTTCGTCCCCGCCAGCGAGAGGATCGGCCACAGCAACGTGATGACGATCCTCAACGCCATGTCGCAGCTGAAGTTCGGTCGCTCGGTCAGCGCGAAGGAGATGGGCTCCTACAGCCGGCGCGAGCACATCGATGCCCCGGCGGGCCAGATCACGGCAGGTGGACCGGCTGGGATGGAGTTCGGCGGGGATCTACCCGAGGTCCGCGAGAACCTGCCGGGTCGCGGGGACATCGAGTCCCCGGAGGACGATCTCAGTCCGGAACGGATGGCCGCCCTCTACCAGGTCGACGCGTCCGGCGTACCGGCCTACATCTACGAGTCCCGTGACTACATCGAGGAGCAGGCGCAGCAGTCCATCGAGCACATCCGCAGCGGGGAGCGCGGGCAGGCGCTGGGGAACCTCGGCAACCTCTCGCACACGATCCAGGACCTGTTCGCGCACTCCAACTGGGTCGAGGCGGCGATCGGCAAGCTCATCCAGGACGAAGACATCCAGCTCAACCTCAGCGACGAGTTCACGCCGGCGAACGACCAGGAGCAGGCGGCGGTCGACAACATGCGCGAACGCCAGGCCGCCAACCAGCCACTCATCGAGAACTACGCCGCGGAGATCCGAACCGGCGCCGAGGAGGTCCGCCCCATCCTGATGACGGGGACGTTCTCGGGCTCGCTCGGTGAACCCGGCCACGACACCCTCATCTCGCTCAAGCACGAGCTCGAGCACGTCCTGGCCAGCCACAGCCCGTTCAAGGAGGGCGGGACGCCAGGTGACGCCTGGTGGGATCTGGCCATCGAGCTGCTCGACAGCGCCGAGGAGTCGGCCGACGCAGGCGCCCTCGGAGAGATCTTCGTCGGCTCGGTTGAGGAGGTGCTCGCGAACACGAGCCTGGGACGTCGCGTGGACTCGCTCCTGCAAGGCGTGACCGGTGTCACGGGGGGACTGGAGGGACAGGCCCGTGGCCAGCTCGGGCAGGGGGTCCTGGGTGACGTGGCGGCCTGGGGCGCGCGACAGGTACACGGCGCCGCCACGGCCGTAGCCAGCGACTGGCGCCAACCCCTCCGTGACGTCGTCGCGAGGGTGGTCAACACCGCCTTCTCGGATGTCACCTGGGCCAAGCTGCTCGTGTACTACCAGAAGGGCGAGGGCGTCGTCGCCGGTGCCTGGGAGGCCCTCAAGGAAGCGGTCCGCGGCCTTCCCGCGGCCGTGCGTGCGCTGATCCTGCCCAAGCTCGCCGAGGCGGAGCGCAAGTTCAAGGAGCAGGTCCGTCGCGCCGGCGAAGCAGCGTGGAACCGCGCCGTCGGAACCGTGCTCTCGATGATCAGCGACCAGACTCAGACGACGAACGTCGCGGAGACGTCGTTGCAGGTGAAGCTCGAACGGTTCCAGAAGGCTCTTCCGGAGCTGAGGGACAACCTCCTCGACGCCATCGACCGGCTGGCCCCGGATGACCGCAAGGCGGACTTGCGGCAGACGCTCAAGGCCCTACCCCTCCCCAAGGTCGTCGGGTTCCTGAGCTCCCCAGCCTTCCAGCAGGCGCTGGGATCGCTGGATGCAGAGCGCCAGCAGGAACTCGCCAAGGCGGGCCGCGAGTTCGCCGAGACCGACGAGCGTCGTCGCCAGATCGAAGCCCTCCCGGAGTGGGCACGCGCGGGCCCGTCACACTCGCAGATCGCCAAAGACCACGCCACCTCTCCGTTCTTCGGCGCCGCCTTCGCGATGGCCAACGCGGCGGACCGGCTCGTGGTCCGTGCGGTGCGCCGCGCGTGGGTGGATGCCGGCTACCAGAGCCCGACCGGCCCGGAGGGACAGGACTTCGGCGAACTCCCGCCAGAGGGCGAGGAGGCGAGTGACGACCAGTACGGGACTGGCCTGTCCACCCTGGAACAGGAACGCCGGCGCCGCTTCCTCGAGACCCGACGCAGCGCTCAGGAGGTCCTCGAGCGCGGTCACGGCGACATCGCGCTGCCGGGCCGCGAACTCGCGGCCATCGGGGACCAGCTCGAGACCTACATCGTGACTCTCGAGGAGCAGGTACCCGGCGCGCGGGTGGCGTTCCGCGGCCTACTGGAGGCGCTGCGTCGGACCGCGACGGGTGAGGTCATCATCGCCGAGCTCGACCGTGGCCAGCGCTGGCTGCGCGAGCAGGCCGACTACGAGCTCGAGGAACGCACGACGTGGACCGAGCGGCAGAGGTGGTACCGGCGCATCGAACAACTGATGGCACGCGTCCGGTCGGTCGTGCAGCTACTGAGCGCCTACTGCCGCCCCGACGAGTCACACGCTGACCACGCCGCGCACCAGGGTCTGCCGGAGGGTCACCGCGACGAGACACTCGACGAGCATGCGCAGCACGCGGGCCGGCCCGACGAGCACGCTCAGGAGTCCCCTGAGCAACACGCGGCCCACGCATCGCGGCCGCCCGGGCACGAGACGGAGACGCCCCAGCAGCACGCCCCTCACCTCAAGCGACCTCCGGGCCACGAGGGCGAGACGCCCGCGGAGCACGCTCGGCACAACCCCGACACCGAGGTCCACTACGGCCGTCAGATCGACACGCTCGACCGCTTCCGGGGTGCGTCCCCCCTCAAGCCGCCGGAGGTCGGACAGCTCCCCGCGGGTCACCTCTCCGAGCGTGCCGACCGGCGCAAGCGGCTCGAGGCTGCGCAGGGCGCCGAGCGGGCGCTGCTGGAGCAGATCCGGACCGTGTTCGGGCACCCCTACGACACCACGTGGTGGCGGGAGACGCTGATCGGATGGAGCAACCGCAACCGACAGGTCCTGGCCCAGTACGTCATCGCCCGCAACGAGGGCCGCGCGGGTTCCCACGCACACTGACCGGCGGTAGTGTCCCCCTCGATCGGCTACGACGGGACGGGCGATCGCGACCTACGACCGGCGTGCCTTCCTACGCCGAGCTGGCCTCGTGTCTGCCGGCGCCGCTGCGGCGCTTGCCGCCCCGCGCCCCGCCGCCCGCGCTGACGCCTCGCTCGCGCCCTTCCTCCACGGCGTAGCGTCTGGCGACCCGGCATCCGACCGCGTGATCCTGTGGACCCGCGTCACGGTCGACGGCGACGCGCCGGTCGAGGTGACCTGGGAGGTAGCGACCGACCTCACGTTCACGGACCTCGTCCGCAGCGGGATCGCGACGGCCACGGCTGCGCGCGACTTCACCGTGAAGATCGATGCCGACGGGCTCGCGTCGGGGCGCTGGTACTACTACCGCTTCACCGCGCTCGGGAAGCGTTCGCTGACAGGCCGGACCCGCACCGCGCCCGACGGCGCGGTCGATGGGGCCCGCTTCGGTGTCGTGTCATGCGCGAACTACCAGCACGGCTTCTTCAACGCCTACGCGCTGCTCGCCGAGCGGGGCGACCTCGACGCCATCATCCACTGCGGCGACTACCTCTACGAGTACCAGCTCGTCGCTGAGGGAGGCTACGGCGAGGACGAGGCGAACCTCGCCGCGCCCCGCCGTCACGAGCCCCCGAGCGAGATGATCGCGCTCGCCGACTACCGGACGCGCCACGCGCAGTACAAGCTCGACCCCGACCTGCGGCGGCTGCACCAGCTCTACCCCTGGATCACCACCTGGGACGACCACGAGTCGACCAACAACTCCTACCGGGACGGCGCCGAGAACCACGACCCCGAGACCGAGGGCGACTGGGAGGTCCGCAAGGACACCTCGCGGCGGGTCTACGACGAGTGGATGCCGACCCGAGTCGAGCGCCCCGACCGGCTCTGGCGCAGCCTCACCTGGGGAGATCTGCTCGAGGTGCTGGTGCTCGACACGCGCCTCGAGCGGGATGAGATCATCGGCAGCATCGGGGTCACCGTCCTCAGCGATGAGATCGACGATCCCGACCGGATCATGATCGGGGAGGCGCAGCGCGACTTCCTCTACTCCCGCCTCTCGGAGACCGACGCGGCGTGGAAGGTCATCGCCCAGCAGACCATCATGGCGCCGTGGAACGCCCTGTCGTTCCCGTCCGTGCCGGGCGCGCCGGACGCTCCCGTGCCGGTGCTGCGCGACGACGGTAACGCCGCCAACCCCGACCAGTGGGACGGCTACACCGCCGAGCGCGACCGACTGTTCACGCACATCCGCGACAACGGCGTCGAGGACATCGTCGTGCTCACCGGTGACGTCCACTCGTTCTGGGCCATCGACCTCACCGACCGCCCCTTCGACCCCACGAGCTACAATCCGGTCACCGGCGAGGGCGCGATCGGGGTCGAGTTCGTCACCTCGTCGGTGACCTCGAGCGGCCCCGTCCCCGACGGCGTGCCACCGGACTCCGTGCTGGCGATCGAGGGCGGTACCCGCGCCGACAACCCGCACGTCCGCGACACCAACTTCCGCCGCCGCGGCTACGTGGTGCTCGACGTCACGCCGGAGCGTGCGCACGCCGACTGGTGGCTGCTCGAGACCGTGCAGGAACCCAGCCTCGCGCAGGAGTTCGGCGGGGCGTGGCAGGCGCTGCGGGGCGACAACCACCTCAGCCCCGCTACCGGTCCGCTCGACGACACCGCCACCGCCCCGCCAGCCCCCGACGCCACCCCGGACCCCGCGCCGACCGGGCCCGACCCCGGCTCCCCGCCGCCGCCTCCCGCCCCGTCCCCGCTGCCCACGACCGGCGCGGGCCTCGCCGCGCTCGGTCTGGGCATCGCCGCCGCCGGCGCCGTCCGCCTCCGGGACCGGCGCCCCCCCGAGCGCTGACCCCGCCCGTCCGGGCCCTCACTGCGTGTGGAGTTGTGCTCATAGGTGAGGCCAGGTCTCCACGGAGCGGGGTGGGTGGACGGCGGGGCGCGGGTCGGGACGGGGTCGCCGCAGAGGGGGCGCTACGGTCGTGGCACCGCGGAGGGAGGATCACCGATGTCGGGCACGCCGCTCGTCGTCCAGCGCGCGCTGGTGTCGCGCCGCGGCTTCCTCAAGGCCGGGGTCGCCGCGTCGGGCACGCTCGCGCTCGGGCCAACCTTCTGGAGGCGCGCGTACGCGCAGCAGTCCCAGCTCACCATCGGCGACGGCCCGTACGGCTCGCTCCAGCCGCCTGATGCGAACGGGCTCATGCTCCCTGAGGGCTTCACCTCGCGTGTCGTCGCGCGCAGCAACCTGCCGGTCGGGCTCAGCGGCTACTTGTGGCACATCTGGCCCGACGGCGGGCACTGCTTCCCCACCGACGACGGCGGTTGGGTCTACTGCTGCAACTCCGAGAACCCGGTTCCCAGCGACCAGCCGGGCCTCAACGACCCTCACATCGGCGGGGCGAGCTCGATCCGCTTCGACCCGGAGGGCAACATCGTGGACGCGTTCCGCGTGCTCGGGGATACCCGCTCCAACTGCGCCGGCGGCCCGACCCCCTGGGGCACGTGGCTGTCGTGCGAGGAGTTCCAGATCGAGCCCGGCGACGCGGGGCGGGTGTGGGAGGTCGATCCGCTCGTGCCCTACGCCGACCAGGAGGTCAAGGTCCACGACGCCATGGGCTCGTACAAGCACGAGATGGTCGCCATCGACCCCGAGCGCCGCCACCTCTACCTCACCGAGGACCAGGGCCACGACGAGGACGAGGGCGACATCGGCGGCCTGCTCTATCGCTACACCCCGAGCGCGTGGCCGGACCTGTCGGCCGGGCTGCTCGAGGCCGCGGTCGTCGCCGCCGACGGGCGAGTGAGCTGGATCGAGATCCCCGACCCGGGCGGCGATCCCGTCGAGACCCGCGAGCAGGTCGACGCCGCCCACTTCGACGGCGGCGAGGGCTGCTGGTACGACAGCGGCCACGTCTACATCACGACCAAGGGCGACAACCGCGTGTGGGACCTCGACATCGCCGCGGAGCGTCTGGGCATCCTCTACGACGATGACGACTTCGACGAGCCGGTGCTGCAGGGCGTCGACAACATCATCGTGTCGAGCTTCACCGGCGACATCCTCGTCGCGGAGGACGGCGGCAACATGGAGGTGGTACTGATCACCCCGGACGGTGTCGTCGCGCCCCTCGCGCGCGCCACCGGTCCGGAGCACGGGAGAGACAACCCCGCACCTGGCACCGACGTGGGGCCGATCCCCGTGGGCGACATCCCGACGGAGTCCGAGATCACCGGCCTCGCGTTCAACCCCGACGGATCACGCCTCTACTTCAACAGCCAGCGGGGCGCGGTGTGGGGCATCACCTACGAGGTCACCGGACCGTTCGTCGAGGGCCGCGAGGCGGTCGCGCCACCGGCATCACCGCCGACGTCACCGCCCGCGCCCGATGGCGGGGGGACCGGCGGACCGTCCCTGCCGACCACAGGCGGAGGTCTCGCCCTCGCGGCTGGGGTGGTCGCTGCCGCTGCCGCCCTCCGCCGACGCGGCCGACGCACGGACGGCTAGCAGCCGGCTCCGGTGCTGCAAGCCCCAGCTCGAGGCTGGCGGCAAGCTCGAGCACTTCCCCTACTCCGCGCTCGGCGTGGCTGCTCACGGCACGAGCAGGAGCTTGCCCCGGGTGCTGCGGCCCTCGAGGTAACGGTGCGCCTCGGCCGCCTCGGCGAGCGGCAGCGAGCGGTCGATGCGGACGTCGAGCTCGCCCGCTGCGATCCAGCCGAACACATCGGCGGCACGCTGCTCGAGCTCGCCGCGGTCGGAGGTGTAGTGCGCCAGCGATGGCCTCGTGAGGAACAGCGACCCCTTGCGGTTGAGGGTCTGGGGATCGAACGGCTGGACCGGACCCGACGACTGGCCGTAGAGGACCAGACAGCCGCGGGGCCTCAGACACTCCAGACTGGCGTCGAAGGTCGTCGCGCCGACCGAGTCGTAGACCACATCCACACCTTCCCCGCCGGTCAGCTCGTCCACGGCGTCGACGATGTCCACGTCGGTGTAGGCAACGACATCGTCAGCACCGAACCCTCGAGCCAGGTCCAGCTTCTCGTCTGTGGAGGCGGTGCCGATGACCCGCGCGCCTCGTCGCGCCGCGAGCTGCACGAGCAGGTGCCCGACCCCGCCGGCCGCCGCGTACACGAGCGCGGTGTGGCCCTCGCCGAGCGGGAAGGCGTCGTTGCTGAGGTAGTGGGCCGTCATCCCCTGCAGCATCACGGCCGCCGCGGTCTCGAGCTCGATCTCGTCAGGGACCGCAACGAGCCGGTCCGCTGCGACGACCTGCTGCTCGGCGTAGGCACCCGGCACCAACGCATGAGCGACACGATCGCCGACCGACAGCGCGGTGACGTCGGGGCCGACCGCGTTCACGGTGCCGGCAGCCTCCACACCCGGCACGAGCGGGAGCTGCGCGGGGTAGGCGCCGGTGCGGAAGTACACGTCGATGAAGTTGACCCCGGCCGCGGCGACCTCGATCCGGACCTCGCCCGGGCCGGGCTCGGGGACGTCTACCTCCTCGATGCCGAGCACCTCGGGACCGCCGTGATCGCGCACCTGGACGGCTCGCATCGGGACCTCCCCTCGGGCGGCATCACCCTACCGTTCGACCCCTTGACACGGGTGCCGGGTTCGCGCTTAAGGTCCGTTCCATCCTCGGGCGGCGCCCGCGAGGGTGGCTGCCCCCTAGAGGGGAAGGAGCCGCCCGTGTCACGCCACGACGTCCCGCATTTCACCTTCGATCCACGTAGCCGCCTCTACCTCACCCGCCGTACGTTCCTCAAGAGCGCCGCGTTCGCCGCTCTCGCAGCGGCGTGCGGCGGTGACGACGATGTCGCCGTCGAGCCCACCGGCACGAGCGCGCCGAGCCCGACGACGACGTTCACCGAACCGAGCACGCAGCTGTCGGGTGAGCTGCGCATCCTGCTGTGGAGCCACTTCGTGCCCCGCCACGACGAGTGGTTCGACGGCTTCGCGCAGGAGTGGGGCGACTCGGTGGGGGTCAACGTCACGGTCGATCACATCGCCGTCGCCGACGTGCCGGCGCGCATCGCCGCCGAGATCCAGTCCGGATCGGGACACGACCTCATGCAGTACATCGCCCCGCTGCCGCAGTTCGAGCAGTCGGTGGTCGACCTCGCCGACGTCACCGAGGAGGCGGAGAGCCGCTTCGGGGCGCAGAACGATGTCTGCCGCAACTCCAGCTTCAACCCGACGACCGGCAAGTTCTACGCCTACGCCCCGGGCTGGGTGCCCGATCCGGGCGACTACCGCAAGAGCCTGTGGGAGACTGCCGGCTTCCCCGACGGGCCGTCGACGTGGGACGAGTTGCTCGAGGGCGGCAGCAGCATCCGGGCGGACCAGGGCGTGCAGATGGGCATCGGGATGTCCCAGGAGATCGACTCCAACATGGCCGCCCGCGCGATGATCTGGTCGTTCGGCGGCGCGATCCAGGACGAGGAGGAGAACGTCGTCCTCAACTCGCCGGAGACCATCGACGCGGTCGACTACATGAGGCGACTGTTCGAGGGGGCGATGACCGAGGAGGTGTTCGCCTGGACCGCGGCGTCCAACAACCAGGGCCTGATCGCCGGTCAGCTCAGCTACATCCTCAACTCGATCTCGGCCTACCGGACGGCGCAGAAGGACGTGCCGGAGACCGCTCAGGACGTGCACTTCGTGCCAGCTCTTGAGGGGCCGGCCGCGGCGCTCGCGGCCCAGCACGTGATGTACAACTGGATCGTGCCCGAGTTCTCGGCGAACGTGGACAACGCCAAGGAGTTCCTCCTCCACTACACCGCGAACTTCGAGTCGGCCACCTTCGAGTCGGAGCTGTACGACTTCCCCGCGTTCGCTGACCTCGTCCCGGAGCTCAACGACTGGCTCGCCGAGGATCCGTTCGCGCTCGAGGGCGAGGCCACGGACAAGCTGGTGGTGCTGCAGGATTCTCTCGACTGGACCGCGAACGTCGGTCACCGCGGTCCCGCGAGTGCGGCCATCGGGGAGGTCTTCGGGACCTTCATCGTCCCCAACATGATGGCTTCGGCCGCGCGAGGCGAGCAGACACCCCAGGAGGCGGTCGAGGCCGCGGCCGGTCAGGTCGAGGCCGTGTTCGAGAAGTGGCGGGCGGAGGGCCTGGTCGGCGGCGGGACGTAGATGGCCGTCGTCGAGGTCCGCGACCTGACCAAGACGTTCGACGGGGACGTCCGCGCCGTCGACGGGGTCGACCTCGCGACCGAGGAGGGCGAGTTCCTCGTTCTCCTCGGCCCGTCCGGCTGCGGCAAGACCACGCTGCTGCGCATGATCGCGGGGCTCGAGCGCCCTACCAGCGGCGAGGTGCTCATCGGAGGCAACGTCGTCAACGTGCTCCCGCCACGTGCCCGCCAGGTCGCCATGGTGTTCCAGAGCTACGCGCTGTACCCGCACAAGACGGTCGCTGCGAACATCGAGTTCCCCTTGAAGGCCGAGCAGCTCGCCGCGGACGAGCGGCAGCGCAAGGTCACCTGGGCGGCCGCGCTGCTCGGCATCGCCCACCTGCTCGACCGCAAGCCCCGGGCGCTGTCGGGCGGGGAGCGCCAGCGCGTCGCGCTCGCCCGGGCGCTCGTGCGCGAGCCCAGCGTCTTCCTCCTCGACGAGCCGCTGTCCAACCTCGACGCCAAGCTGCGCGCCACCGCGCGCGACGACCTCAAGGAGTTCCAGGAACGCATCGGCACGACCACGATCTACGTCACCCACGACCAGGTCGAGGCCATGGGGATGGGCGAGCGCATCGCGGTCATGTCGGACGGTCGTGTGCGTCAGCTCGGGCCTCCGCGGGACGTTTACTCCGACCCGGCGGACACCTTCGTCGCCACGTTCATCGGCTCCCCCCCGATGAACCTCGTCGACCGCCGTGACCACATCCTCGGGTTCCGGCCCGAGGCCTTCCTCCCGGCCGAGAACGTCGTTGGCGACGATCGGGTGAGCTTCACCTTCGAGGTCGGACGCGTCGAGCACCTCGGCTCCGAGCGGCACGTCTACGGCACGGTCCCGGGCCTCGACGAGCGGACGAAGGTCATCGCGAACCTGCCGTCGACGATCACCACCGAGGTCGACGCCCACCGTGGGCACGAGTTCGCTGTGCACGCTTCGGACCTGCGCTTCTTCGACCACGAGACCGGCGAGCGCACCGCGCCGCGGCCGCTGCGCTCCGGGGACCACTCCCGATGAGCGCCCCGGGTCCCGAGAGCGACCGCCCGGGCGGCGTCGACGTCATCGCACTACCGCGTCTGCCCCAGGCGCCGCGGCGGCGCCTGGCCGACAACGAACCTGTCCTGGCACGTCTGATGCTGCTGCCCGCGATCGTCTACATCATCGCGCTGGTCGCGGTCCCGTTCTTCCTCGCCATCGTCTTCGCTTTCAGCGATGTCACCGTCGGAGATCCCAGTATCGACCTGGTCGGCCTGCGCAACTTCCGCCGCATCTTCGCCGACCCCGTGTTCTGGCAGTCGCTGTGGAACACGTTGATCTTCACCGGTGTGTCGATGACCCTCACCGTGGTCCTCGCGAAGGTGCTGGCGCTCATCCTCATCGCCGACTTCCGGGGCAAGTGGATCGTGCGCTTCCTGATCCTGCTGCCGTGGACCACGCCCGTCGCGGTGGCCGCGATCACGTGGCTGTGGACGCTCGACTCCATCTTCAGCCCCATCGACTGGATCCTCCGCCAGCTCGGATTGCTCGACGGCAACCTGCTGTACCTGGGCCGCCCGGGCCTCGCGATGTCGTCGATCATCGTCGTGCACGTCTGGCGCCTCGTGCCCGTCGCCGCGATCATCATCCTGGCGGGCCTCATCGCGATCCCCGACGAGATCAACGACGCGGCCGCCATCGACGGCGCCGGGTTCTGGCGCAAGCTGTGGGAAATCACCATCCCGCTGACGCTGCCGGTCATCGCGGTGGCCACGCTGTTCGGGGCGATCCTCACCTTCACCGACATGGGCATCGTGTTCGTCCTCACGCGGGGCGGGCCCAACAACGCGACGCAGGTGCTCACGAGCTGGGCCTTCTTCCGTGGGATCGAGGGTGGCCAACTCGCCGAGGGCGCCGCCATCGCGCTGTTCCTCTTCCCGCTGCTGCTGGCGGCGGCGATCGCGATCCTGCGCGCAGTGAAGCGCATGGAGGTGATGTGACGTGAGCTCGGCCAGCGTCACCGACCCCGTCTACGTCGCGCGCATCCGTCGTCGTGCCGAACGTCGTGGCGTGTTGACCCGGGCGGGCCTGTACGTGGCGGCGATCGTGGCAGCGTTGCTCGCCGCGTTCCCGTTCCTCTACGGCTCCATCACCGCGTTCAAGGCCAACAGCGACCTGTACACGCGCGACAGCAACCCGTTCATCTTCAACGACGCGCCGACGCTGCAGCACGTCGACTTGCTGCTGTTCGACACCGCCTTCCTGACGTTCGTGTGGAACACGTTCCTCGTCGGGGCGCTGGTCGTAGCGATCACTTTGGCGATCGGTCTGCCGGCCGCCTACAGCCTGGCGCGGCTCGACATGAAGTGGGGTGGAGCGCTCGCTATCGCGATCTTCTTCGTCTACCTCATCCCGCCGTCGCTGCTGTTCCTGTCGCTGTCGCGGATGGTCGTGTTCCTGGGCCTGCAGGACTCGATCTGGTCGCTGGTCATCGTCTACCCGACAATCACCGTGCCGGTCTCGGTCTGGCTCCTCATCGGGTTCTTCAGGACCGTACCGCGCGACATCGAGGAGCAGGCGATGGTCGACGGCTACAGCCGCGTCGGGGCGTTCCTACGTACGGCGCTACCGCTGGCCTTCCCCGGCATCGTTGCCGTGGTCGTGTTCGCGTTCACGCTCGCGGCCCATGAGTTCATCTACGCGCTCGCGTTCGTATCGGCGACGAGCGACAAGACCATCTCGATCGGCGTCCCCACTGAGCTCGTGCGCGGAGACGTCTTCTTCTGGCAGTCGCTGCAGGCTGCCGCCGTGTTCGTCGCCGTGCCGATCGCGTTCGCGTTCAACCTGATGCTCGAGCGGTTCATCACGGGGTTCACGATGGGAGCCGTCAAGGGCTGAACCGGGGGGTGGAGAGATCAGCGTCGTGACGGTCACGCACGCGCCCAGCTCCTCCCGGAGGGGGATGACCGGGATACGCAGCATGCCCCTGCGGTCGTCGTCGGTGGCGACGCACCTTGCGCAGCTCGCCCCTTTCGATGCTGCCGGGCTCGCCTCGCTGCAGCGGACGGTCGGCAACGCAGCCGTCGCGGAGCTCGTGGGGCTCCAGCGCGCCCCGACGTCGGCCGTCGCCCAGACCTCGCCATCCGTGGCCGCCCCCACCGTGCAGCGGTTCCTCGGCCTCTCGCAACTGTTCGGGGCGGCTGCGCTGGTGAGGCTGCAGAAAGCGGGTCGCACTCGCGAGGTCACGGCGGTGAACAACCTGACCGCCTACGCGGCGCTGCACGGCGACAAGGGCCCCGACGGCACCGACAAGGGCTTCGACGGCCGTCTCCGCAAGGCCGCGGCCGAGCTCGCTCAGCAGATGGTGACGGCCCCCTCGTTCGCGAAGATGCCTGCCCGGCTCAAGGCGATCGTGTACAGCGCGGAGAAGCTGAACCTGTCGCCCTTGAAATCCGGTTCGGTCGCCCCCGAGAACCAGCAGTGGATGAAGACTGGCGGTGGCGCAGCCGGGGCGCGTAACCCCAAGGTCGCGGGGAGCACCGGGGCGTTCGGCGAGACCCGGTGGAAGTGCAACAAGCTCGTCGCGGACGCCTACCTGGCGAAGTCGGGCGGGGCGATCGGCAAGTCCAAGTACCCGTTCTACGGCTCCGATCGCCAGTGGGGTTACCAGGCCAACGACCTTGCTGCCACCGTGCACAGGGGCAAGCCGCAGCTCAAGTCGGGCGGCCAGCTCAAGCACTTCCCCTACTCCGAGCTCGCGCATCTCAGCGCCGACGGCACCGCTGTCGTCGAGATCGACGAGTTCGATGCCAAGGGACGCCACGTCGCCCGCTACATCCTCAACGGCGGCGTGTTCGAGAAGCACGTCCCCGACGGCAAGGGTGGCTTCGCCAAGACCAAGGAGACCAAGCGCCCCGAGGAGCTCGAGCCCGGCAAGATGGCCCAGCTCGGCGACCTCGTGTCGTTCCACAGCGCCGAGGAGGGCGAATCGGGTCACACCGGCCTGAACCTCGGCCACGACCTGTTCATCAGTGCCATGAACGCGACCGAAGGGATCGGGGTGCTCTCCATCAAGCGCCACATCGACCCGTCGGCGTGGGACCGCTACGACTTCGTCGGCTTCCGCCGCTTCAGCGGCTGAGCACACGCCCCGCGAGCGCCGCGAACGCCGCCAGCGCCCCGAACCCCACGAGGATCGCGCCGCCGCCGGTGGTCGGCAGATCCGGCGCGTCCCGGCGTGGCTCCGGCGCCGCGCGGTCCCCGGGCTCGCTCGGAGTGATCCCCGGATCGTGGCGGGGCGTGATCGTGACCTCGGCAGTCGTGAAGTAGTCGTCGCCGAGCACCGCCTGCTGCGCGTCGGCGGGCGGCGTGTACTGCTGCACGGTGTTCGACGGCCCGAGGTCGACCTCGAAGCTCAGCTGCCCCGCCGCGTCGGCGACGACCGTCGTGATCTGCTCCTCCGAGCCACGGCTCACCACGACGTCGTGCAGCAGCCCCGGCGGGTAACGGGGAGGGCTCGTGACCCTGGCGAGGCCCGAACCGGTCAGCGAGAACCCGTCCGTCGTCACCTCGATGAGCTCGGCGAACTCGAGGACGTCGCGCTCGAACACGACCTCCCAGCCGTGGACCGACCACGCCGGCTCCATCGACCGGTACGAGAACGGGGACGGAGCGTCGACGTCGGATGAGGCGGCGGCCGCGATCGCCTGCCACCGCGGCCAGGTCACCTGCAGGCCCCACTCCCAGTACGGCCAGGTGTGCACCCCATCGCCGTAGTCATCCCAGAGGTGCTCGATACCGAGTTCGTCGAGGCGCTCGTGGAAGCTCACGCCGGTGAGGCGGATCCCCGCCTCTCCGGGGTCGGGGTTCCCACCGAAGCGACCGGGCAGTCCGTTGCCGTGCCGCAGCACCAGATCGGTCCAGGCGAGGTTCGCGGCGAGGTCGACCGGGTTGTGACCGCGCCAGCGCACCTCCTCGGTCTCCTTGGGCCCGAAGATCGAGCCCGGTGGGACCCCCGCCACCTGGTAGGTCTGTCCGTCGACGCCGATGACGCCCGACGACTCCAGCAGCATCAGGTCCACGAACCCCGACAGCTCCGCGGCGCCACCGAACAGGTCGGGGTGACGGGCGGCGTAGCTCATCGCCCCGAAGCCCCCCATCGAGACGCCAGCGACGAAGTGCTGGGACCTGCCCGACGCGAGCCGGAACGTCGCCTCGGCCCACGGCAGCAGCTCGCGGATGTGGAAGGTCTCCCACCGCTGCACCTCGCAGCAGGAGTCGTCGTACCAGTCGGTGTACCAGCCGACGCGCCCACCGTCGGGCGTCACGATCACCATCCCGTCGAACTGCTCGAGGTCGGTGCGCTCGGACCAGGTGGTGCCGTCCTCGCTGCGGCCATGGAGCAGCAGGGCCATCGGCCAGCGCCGGTCGGGATCGTCGTGGTAGCCGGTCGGCAACTGGACCCGGACGACCGCTTCGCGCCCCAGCGCCGGACTCGCGACGGTGTACTCGGTGAGACGCTCGCTGACCGAGTCCGAACCCGTGACGGTGAGGCCGTCGGCAGGATCTGACGGAGGAGCTCCGGCATCCGCCGGCGCCGCGCCGCCTCCGGCGACCGCCAACAGCACGGTGCCGGCGAGCAGTACGGTGCCGGCCAGCCGCCACCGCGCAACCGTGGCCACGCCCCGACGCGCCACCTCGCTCAATGGTCGTGTCCGTGACCGTGTCCGTGGCTGAGCGCGGCCTCGAGCTGCGTGCGGTACTCGGGGTGCAGCTGGTCGTAGGCCTCGGGGTGCAGTGGGACGCCGGGGAACGGCGGCACCGACACCTCGACGCCGTAGGGGTCGAGGTGCATGTTGTCCCGCGAGCACGCCGCGTTCTCGGGATCGGTCATGTCCCACGGGTCGGCGCCCGACAGCTCCTTGCCGATGCACGCGACCCACGGGGCGAACACGCTCGAGATCGAGACGGTCTCCTCGTAGTGCTTCTCGCCGCATCTCACGACCTCCACACCGCCGACGGGGACGACGCCCGGTCCGACACCGACGACGTCGCCGGGAGCCTTCAGGATGTGGAAGTCGTAGCCGGGGATGATGTAGCCGAGCTCGTCCTGGCCGAGCCCGAGCACGAAGCGGTACTCCTGCTCGTACTGGTCCGAGAACGCGGGCTCGAACGGACGCCCCGTGTCCGCCTCGGGGCAGTCCGGGCGGCCGAAGCCGCCGAGCTCGATCTCGGGCGATAGCTCGCCGGGGACGGTCAGGAACATCGCGGGTCCGAGGTCGACCAACACCATCTCGGTCTTGCCCTGCGGCCCCACCTCCTCGACGCGGACGCCCTCCTGATGCTGTTCGGGTGGCCCCCACGACGCCCCGCCGACGTACGTGGGTAGGTCGAAGATGCCGCGTGCGTTCAGGGCCCGCAGCGCGTTGTTGTCGGAGTCGAGGTAGAACTGGCGGCGCGAGGCCTCCAGCGTGTCGATCTCGACCGCCTCGGCGTCGGCGAGCGCGGCGATGGCCGAGTCGGCGACGCGCTCGCCGATGGCGTAGGTGCGCTCCCACGAGACGTCGCTGCCGAACCCGGGGATGTCGACCCCCAGGGGGGTCTGCAGACCGCCCACCGCACCGGAGAAGTAGACCGCCGTCCCGCCCAGCGTGGCTTCGAGTTTCTCGCGAGTGCCGTGCGGAAAGTCGGAGGAGACCAAGCTGTTCCTGGAGCCCTGCGCCTCGGGGTGGTTGGACCAGTTCACGACCGTGCCGATGGTCGAGCCATCCTCGCGGATGAACTGGGCCGCGAGCACCTCCGGGTCGGTCACGACGGGTGGGCGCGAGTCGCGGATGGGGACCGGCTGCTCACCGACGGCGAACTTGACCCTCGCCTCCTCGCGCGCGGTCCAGGCGTCGTGGATCGCGTCGATCATCCGTGAACGCAAGTAGGCCTGGTAGGCCGGGAACTTGCCGTCGGTGTTGAGGAAGAGCTGGCCCCAGTAGCCCATCGTGTCCACGCCCTCGTGAGTGTGCGTCGACGACACCACCAGCTCGTCGATCTGCATCTGCGGGTAGCGGGCCGTCAGCTCCTGCCGTGCCCGCTGGACCTCGATGTTGAACAGACCCACGACGTCGAGGGAGACCATCGCGACGGTCGTGCCCCCGGCGTCGAGTACGACCGCGCGGGCCCACGTGTCGTCGTGCATCCCGGTGGCGCACTTCGCCCCGAACCCCGCGTTGCCCCAGACGCCGTCCCACTTCCCGGTCGAGTCGGGGTCGCCGACGATCGTCACGCCCCGCACGCTGAAGGCGCCGGTCTCGTAGGCGTCACCGGTGGAGTTCCACGGCTGGTCGACGTGCGGCTCCGGCGCGGCACCGCTGGGCGGCTCGCCGTCGAGGAGCGGGCCGAGGTCCTCGTTGGTCAGTCCGCTGTAGCAGCCGTCTTCGTTCAGGTCCTCGTAGGGCTCGCCCCACACGCCCGTCTCGGGGTGGGGGGTGAAGTAGTCGGCCCACTCCGCGGGCGGATCGCCGACCGGCGTGATCGTCCGGGCTCCGAAACCCGCTAGCAGCCCGCCGGCGTCGTGCGTCGAGGCGATCAGCAGCGCCCCGAGCACAGCGAGAACGAGTCCCGCGCTGGTCGCGCGCGTGGGCAGTGGGGACGAGCGATGGTCGAGCACGTGAGCCTCCCCCAGCAGTGATCGCAGGAGTGATCGCGACACCGGAGACTTCGACGCGCGCCCGGAGCGGTCCTGCCCGCGGTCTACGACTCCGGTTCCGGCTCGGCGCTCTCCCACCCTGGCGCCGGTGGCAGCGGTTCCGACGAGGTCGCGTCACGCGCCCCGCAGGACCAGCACACGTACGCGATGCGGATGCCCGACGGCGTGCGTTGAGCTCCGCGCCCCGCCTCCTCGATCGTCGAGGTGTGCACGGGGTGCAGATCGTCGGAGCCGCACACGTTGCAGCGCGGCGTGACATCCCGGTCCCACTCGGCGCCACAGTGCTGGCACGAGAGCAGGATGCGGCCGTCCTCACGACGCCCGCTCAGTTCCTCGTCCTCGCCACAGCGAGGGCACACGATCACCGGCATGGCCCCACCGTAACGTCAGTCGTCGCTGGCGCGGTCCCACAGCCGCTCCGCCAGCTCGCGGAGCTGGGCCGTGCCTTCGACCCGCTCCCGCCACGGAGAGGGGATGGCGGACTCGCCCAGCAGCGCGCCCCCGAGCGCCCCGGTCATCGCCCCGATCGTGTCGGCATCGCCGCCGAGGCTGATGGCGAACCGGACGGCGGTCTCGAACGAGTCGACATGACGCAGCAGGACGTACAACGCCGTGGGAACGGACCGCAGTGCCTCGATGCCGTTGCCGAGCGTGGCGATGAGGTTCTGAGGCGTCGCACCACGGGGCAGACCGACGACCGCGTCGAGGGCATGTTCGAACTCGGCGGTGGCGACGAACGGACGCACACGCTCGGTGAGCGCGGCTGCCTCGACGGGCACATCGATCTCCCAGCCGATCAGCGCACTCACCGCGCACGCCTGCGCGACCGCCCCGTCGATGCCGATCGGGTGCGTGTGCGTCACCGACGCCGTCTGAGCCGCCAACCTGGCCACGGCGTCGAGGTCCGGGTGCGCCGCCAGCGCTGCTGGGGCGACGCGCATCGCCGCCCCGTTGCCGTACGAACCGCTCCCGCCGAACAGCTCCGTGGCCGGTCGGTCCCACGGCTCGCCGCGCTCGATACGGGCGAAGATGCGGGGCGGTCCCGCGCCGTAGCCGCGCCACGGTTCCTGGCGGTACGCCTCGACGAAGGTCTCGGCGAGATGGGCGCCATCGAAGCCGCCACGGGCGAGCAGCGACGTCGCGACCCCGATGGTCATGGCCGTGTCGTCGGTGTAGGACAGTTGCCGGTCGTCGGCGGTGACCGTCTCGAGCTCACCGGGGGCGAGTGGCGGAGCTCCTTCGAACGGGGCGCCGAGAGCGTCTCCGACCGCGGTGCCGACGAGGGCACCCCGGAAGCGGTCGCGCTTCACTTCCTGCACGGTGGACATACCACCCAGGATGGCGCGGATGGGAGCGGCGGGCGAGCCGAGGTCGGCAGGGCTCGGCTGCGCGGACGTCGAACCCAGTGGGCGTAGGCTCCCCGAACCCCACGTGGCAGGAGGCGCGTCATGCTCGAACCGCGGCACCGCATCCGCATCGAGTTCTGCGTCCCCTGAAACTACATCCCCCGTGCCGTCGGTCTGGCGGACGAGCTCCTGAGCGGTTGGGCGAACGTCATCGAGGACGTGACGCTCGTCTCGAGCTCCAAGGGTCGCTTCGAGGTGACCCTCGATGAGGAGCTGATCTTCTCGAAGGCGGAGCTGGGCCGGCACGCCGAACCGGATGAGGTGGCAGCGATGGTGCGGGAGCGCATCGGTCCCGAGGTATGCGACGACTGAGGCTCACGGCGGACCATCACGGTGTGGCGCGAAGCGTTCCTGGGCCGCTACGGTTCACCGCGACGGACCGGGCGGGGCGCCCGGGGGGATCGCAGGGGGAAGACCGTGGCCGTTGCCGTGCACAACTCCAGACAGCTACGCCGCCAGCGCAACGGCATGCTCTTCACCGGCCTCGGCGAGATCGTGTTCGGGGCGTTCTGGGTCGTGGGTGGTCGCTTCATCCCCGAGGTCGGCCCGTACTGGACCGTCGTCGGCTACGGCCTGATGGGGCTCGGGGTCGTCTTCATCCTGTTCGCGTTCCGTTACTCACGCCGGCTCGGTCAGGCCAGCGCGCTCATGAGCACGGGCCTGCCGGGCACCGCGAAGGTGCTGTACTGCGAGCCCACCGGCGTGACCGTCAACGGGGTGCCGTCCACACGCGTGGGCTTCGAGGTTCAGCTCGCCGACCGCCCCGTCTACCGCGTCGAGGAGGTCAAGCACAGCGGGATGCTCACGCCTGGCTCCTCCGTGCCGGTGCTCGTCTCGCCCGACGACCCCGAGCAGCTCGTGGTCACCTCCACCTTCTGACCTCGCCTGCTCAGGTTGTGAGCACTCAGGTTGTGCTACCGCTTCGCTACTTGAGCACTCAGCTGAGGCGGGCGACCTCGAGGTAGGCGTCCAGCGGCGTGGGATCGATGCGTCGCCGTCTGCCGGTGTCCTCGAGCCCGCGGAAGCGGCCGACCCAGCCGCTGACCAGTCCCATCGCGACGGCGTAGCCGAGGTAGTCGATCATCTGGTCGCTCTCCTCGGCGAACTCCGCTCGTCCAGCCTCAGCGGTCTCGACGAACCGGCGGAACCCGGCCGACTCGCGCAGCATCCGGCGCCCCGCGCGCGTCCGAGTCGGCAGCCACCGCGACACCAGGAGCAGCACGACCGACGCGCTCGCGACCGGGATGGCGACGATGGCCCAGTCGGACACGACGGCCAGGATCACCCCCGCGACGATCGCTCCCACCAGCCCGGTGAAACCCAGCGCCCACCAGTACCAGCGCACGTCATCGGGGTGACGCCGGAACCACCCGCGGGCGACCGCTTCGTGCAGCAGTACGTCGCGGACGTCCTCGAAGCCCGAGGCGAACCTCCCACGCAGGCTCGACAGCTCGACCGCCGGTCTCCGCTGGTCGCCCTCGCCCACCCACTGCGCACCTGCGGTCATGAAGAGTCGATCGAGCAGCACGCGCTCGAACTGGTGCAGCGGGTCCGATCCCTCCTGGCGGACGAGCACGTACCGCGAGCCGGCCTCGATCGCGACGATGCGGAGGTGGCCGCGGGCGGCGAGGTCGATGATCGATGCGACCAGGTCGGACTGGTGGACCTCGCCGTCGAGGAGCAGGCCGAGGTGGGCGGGGCGTACCCCTTCGGGTGGTCGGTAGCGGACCTCGCCGTCGTCGCGCCGGGCGAGCGCCCGGTCGAGGCCCTGGCGCAGCACCTGGAGGAAGATGACCAGCACCAGAACCGCCCCGACGGCGAGTGCGATCTCGAGCCGCGGGGTGGTCGTCACCAGGATGGCGTCGGTGTCCGCCAGACCCGGCACCTGACCGAAGACCTCATCGAGTCGGTGCTCGCCGGGGATCGACCCGATGTTCTCGGTGATCAGTCGGTTGACCAGCACCGCTCCGGCGATGCCCAGCGCGCTGACGAGCGCGAACACCACGAAGATGGTCCCCGCCGGCCCCTTGTCGCCCCGCACTCCGACCCCGCTCGCCGAACCCCTCGTGGCCGCCGCAGCAACACTACAGGAGCGGGATCAGCCGATGGTCAGCATCACGCCGGCGGCTGGCAGGGCGGTGAAGCCGTACGCGAACCAGTTCGACGCGTCGCCCGTGGCGACGGGCTCGAGCCCCCAGGCGTTGATCGCGGCGTAACGCCAGAGCTCGACCAACGTGCCGCTCGTGGCGGCCGTCCCATCGAGGGCGAACACCGCCCCCTCGCCGAACACGCCCCCGTCGGATGCCAGCAGAAGGTCGGCGTCACCGTCGGCGTCAGCGTCGGTCCACGCCGCCGCGGACAGGAAGCGCAACCCCGTGTCGAGGTCGACGACGACCGTCCCCTCCGCACCGTCGACGACAGCGACGCGGGGCCTGAACAGGTCAGAGCCGACGATCGCCTCATCGATCCCGTCACCGTCGGTGTCGGCCCAACCCAGGGGCGTCGCGGACTCGACCGTCGTGCGCCACGACTCGGTGCCGTCGTCGCCGCTGTAGGCCGCGACCGCGTCCGCCGACGGCTGCACCGCCAGCACTGATCCCCCGGTGACGTGGACGCCGATCACGGAGGAGTCGGCGGGCACGGTCCAGGCCGGTGTGGGAGCCATCTCCAGATCCGTCCCGTCGAGGAGGGTGATGCTCGCTGCGTAACCCGCCGTCGCCACGGCCACGTCGGCGACGCCATCACCGGTCGCATCGCCCGCAGCCAGATCGGCGACGCGGCCTCCTGGTGTCGGGATGGTCCACCGCACCGCGCCGGTGTCGACATCGACGAGGGTGACCGTGCCCGTGGCCCCGTCCCAGGGGTTGGTGCGGATACCGCCGGAGACGCGTGAGCCGATCGCCAGCAGCGGGCGACCGTCGGTGAACACCGTCGCCGAGTCGATCCAGCCTGGCAGGCTCGTCGTCCACGCGACGGCGCCGGTGTCCCCGTCGAGACCGAACGCCTGTGACCGACCCACCGCGATGACATCGGGAGCCGGGCCCGGGGTGGTCGCGAGGAAGACCACCTCCACACCGACGTCGGTGACCCAGCGCGCCGTTCCGGTCGCCGCGTCCCGAGCGACGATGCGCAGGTCATCGCTGGCGGTGATGATCTCGTCCTGACCATCGTGGTCGAGATCGGCGGCGGTGGCGGCCTGGATCGGCGCGCCGAGCGCTGCCTCCCACACCGACGAGCCATCCTCGGCGGCGAGTCCGAGCAGCACGTCCGTGTAGGGCGCCGCGACGACCTCCGGTGTCCCGTCCTCGGTGACGTCGACGATCGCGACATCGGCGAAGATCGTCATCTGCTCGCCGGCGACGACGTGCGTCCACAGCGGCGCGCCCGTCCTGCCTTCGATGGCGCTGACGTGGTTCGCCTGGCGCCCGGTGCCCACGACCCCGAACGGGTCCTGGGTCGTGACCGCCACGTCCGGGGTGCCGTCTCCGGTGAGGTCCCCGACGGCGAGACCTTTCGGGGGGGTGGTGGTCGGGACGGTCCACAGCAGCGTGCCGTCCTCGCCGGCGACTGCCTGTACCTGGTTGGTCGGGCTGTAGCCGGCGGCTCCGTAGATCGACCAGACAGCGTCGTCCGCGCCGTCCCCGTCCAGATCGGCGGCCGTCAGCCGCGCGAAGCCGGACGTTCCGGCGGCGTCCCACCGCACGGATCCGTCCGTGGCGTCGAGGGCCGAGAGCTTCGTACCCGTCACGGAGGCGAACACCGTGGCGCCGTCGTCGGCCACGACGAGGCCCGAGATGGTGCCGCCCAGAGCGGTCGACCAGATCCCCTCGCCGTCGGCATCCCATGCGTGGACACGGGGCCCGTTCGAGCGCGTCCCGAACACGAGATCGGCGCGGCCGTCTCCGTCGAGGTCCCCGGCGTCCGCGGCCATGACGATGCCCTCATCCACCGCCATCGTCACGGCCCACACCTCCTCCAACGAACCACCCTCGAGGAGTCGGACGGTGTGCTGCTTCACGGCCGCGTCGAACCATCCCCCCCGCGTGACCACGTAGAGATCAGCGACGCCGTCGCCGGTCGCATCGCCCACCGCGAGGCCCTCAGGGGGCGCCGGCACGCTGAGCTCGGCGGCCGCGGACCCCGTGGCACCGTCGATGACGACGACGCGGTGCGGGTAGAACCCCGCTGCGACGTCGACGATCCCGTCCCCCGTCAGGTCAGCGACGGGAGCCAGCGCCGTGAGCTGGTACCCGTCGTGGGAACGCCAACGCTCGCCGCTGGCGGTCACGAGCGAGACGCCGCCGGTGTACCCCGCGGCAGCGACCCCCGTGCCGAGTACGGGATCGTCGAAGGTCTCGAGCTCGAAGGGGCCGGTGCTCCCACGCACCGCCCACGCCACGGAGACCGGCGCATCGGCTGGCGTGATGGAACCGACGGCGGCGGGCGGCGTCGTCCCGGTCTCGTAGGTCGCGGCCGGCAGGGCCGCCAGCGCCATCGTCGCCACGATCGTCAGCGTCCGCTGCATGTCCGCTCCCCTCGGTTCGCCCGTGGAGGTGTTCGACGGCGTGTCCCTGTCCTCCTGTCCCGCTGCACCTGCGAGCTGTCCCGTACGGTCGACGTCGGACCCAACCGCCGGAGCTGACCTGTGGGCACGATCCGCGTCGGGACCTCAGGGTGGCAGTACGACGACTGGAAGGGCGCGTTCTACCCCGAGGACGTGGCGAAGAAGCGCTGGTTCGAGCACTACCGCACGGTCTTCTCCACCGTCGAGGTCAACGCCACCTTCTACCGGCTCCCCAAGGAGACCACCGTCGAGAAGTGGCACGACGCGGCCCCGCCGGGCTTCCGCTACGCCGTCAAGGGCAGCCGGTACATCACCCACAACCTCAAGCTCGGCGAGGGCACCCCTGAGGCCATCGGCAACGCCGAGCGACGGATGGCCGCACTCAAGAGCTACCTCGGGGTGTGGTTGTGGCAGCTGCCACCGAACCTGCACCGCGACGTGGACCGCCTCGACGATTTCCTGACGGCGTTGCCGAGCGGCTATCACGCGGTCGAGTTCCGCCACCGGTCCTGGTTCGACGACGACGTCTACGACGTCCTGAAGCGTCACGATGCCGCGTGCGTCTGGATCTCGGACAAGCAGATGCCGGATGTGTTCCCGCTGACCGCCGACTTCGTCTACGTCCGCCTCCACGGCCTCAGCGGTGACCCCGACGAGCGCTACCACTACGACTACGCTCGGGACGAGCTCGAGCCCCTCGCCGAGCGGCTCGTCGGGCAGGCACGCGACGGCCGGGACGGCTGGGTGTTCTTCAACAACGACTACCAGGCCAACGCCCCGCGCAACGCGCTCACCCTCATCGAACTGCTCGGAGACGCCGCCGAGCCCTGGGGCGATGCCACATCGAGGTAGGTCGTCCTTGACCTGTGGGGTACAGAACCGCCTACGTCGATGCGGACTGCTCCTAGGCTGCGGCGTCGTCGCAGGAGCAGCGTGGACCGCATCATCATCATGGGGCCGCCCGCCTCGGGCAAGGGCACGCACGCGTCACGGCTCGCGGACGACCTCGACCTCGAGCACATCGCGATCGGCGACGTCCTTCGGGAGCACATCGCCAGAGGCGACGAGCTCGGCCAGCGCGTCCGGGGCGCGATGGATGCTGGAGGGCTGGTCCCGGACGCTCTGGTCGTCGAGGTGCTACGGCGTCAGCTCGGGTCGTTCGACGACAACCGCGGCATCGTCCTCGACGGCGCGCCGAGGACCCCGCCGCAGGCGGAGCGCCTCGAGTCGGAGCTGGGGTTCGTACCTGACGCCGTGCTGCTGCTCGAGGTCGACGAGGGTGAGGTCATCGCGCGGATCCTGGGCCGCCGCGTGTGCCCCGAGGGCCACGTCTACCACGTGGAGTTCGATCCACCCCGGCAGCCGGGGATCTGCGACCATGACGGGTTGGAGCTGCGTACCCGCCCCGACGACACGCCCACGGTCGTGCGCGACCGCCTCGAGGTCTACGAGCGCGAGACCGCTCCCTTGATCGAGCGCTACGAGGCGCGGGGCCTGCTGCGCCGCGTCGACGGCTCAGGGGAACCGGACGAGGTCTACCCGCGCGTGCGCGCCGCCGCCCCGCCCGCTCAGGACGGGGCGTAGGTGAGGGTGGTCACGGTGCCGTCCCCGAGCTGCTCGACGTCGGCCTGGCGCAGCGGCATCGGCTTGTAGACCCAGTTGGCGTACAGCTCGTGCTGGTCCTCGTAGTGCGGTGACTGCTGGCCGGTGTGGTCGATGAACCCGGACTGACCGGGGGAGATGATCGACTCGGCCTCGACGGTGTAGCCGTCACGGTCCTCGACGAACGTCTCCGCCCCGACCCCGATCGAGGTGACCAGCGTCCCGAGCGCGATCGTCGTGCCGATGAGCGTGATCGTCCGACGGCGTCGGCGCCCCGCGACCGCCACCGCCGCTCCGAGCAGGATCGCGCCGATCGCGATCGCGCCTCCGCCGGTAGTCGGCAGGGGCGCGGGGGCGGGTGCGGGGGGCGGGGCGGGGTCGTCGACGACGGTCGGGGTGGTCGGGGCGTCGGGGCGGAACTCGACGATGTGGTTGTAGGTGCCCCGGTTCATGTAGTCCAGCGTGCGCACGTTGCCGGGCAGCGAGTCGTCGCACCCCGCGTCCGACGCCACGGCGCGGGCGACCTCGCAGGTGTAGAAGGCCACGTTGAGCCGGGTATAGTGCTGCGTCCGCATGGCCGACGCCCACTGGCTCATGTCGTCGGTCTCCTGGTCGGCGGCGATGGCATCGAGGTTGGCGCGCATGACCCGGTTCAGGAAGGTGTCGACGTCCTCGCCGTTGAGCCAGTCGCGGCTCTTGACCAGAGAGGCGTCATCGCCCTCGATGACGTGCAGCAACATCGAGTCGCTCGAGCGGCCGCTGAACTCGCCGAGGTCGTCGTCGAACGCGAGATCACGAGCCACCGAGCGCCAGTCGTCCCAGATCGTGTAGCCCGGCTCGCTGTCGACCAGACCGTCCCCGTCCGTGTCCTCGCGACGAGCGCCCCAGTCCGCGAGGATCTCGGCGGCCGCGCGCACCTGCTCGTCGTCCGAGGCGCGCCCCGCCCGCACGATGTGGTCGCGGAAGAAGCGGAACTCGAGTTCGGTGGTGCCGTTGATGCGGTTGAAGCCCTCGAGGTCGGGGATGGTCATCTCGAGGTCCGACGCGGAGAGATCGTTCCAGAGCTGGCTGCGGAACACCGCCCCGTAGTTCGCCCCGTCGCCGTTGTCCCAGCTCACCGCCGGCTTGTTGTTCCAGTTCGTGAGCCAGCCGCGGGGGAAGTTGACCGCGTGCGGCACCTCCTCGGCGCTACGCAGCCGCACCCACTCGGTGTCGGTTGTGGTGCCGTCCTGCGGCAACCGCACGTCGGTGCCGGGCGCGCGGATCGGCAGCGCTCCCGGGTGCCAGTAGCCGTAATCGCCGCTCGCGTCGACGTAGAACATGTTGTGGTTCGACTGCAGCAGGTTCGCGGCGGTGGCGAAGTCCTCGACCGAGTCGACGAAGTTGTAGCCCGTGAAGCCGTTGAAGGTCCCCGTCTCCATGTCGAACCACGAGCGGCGGATGCTGTAGGCGACGCCGTTGTCCTCGTCCGTCGAGATGACCGGCCCGTGACGGGTGCGGCACACCTCGATGGTCTCGCCGGGCAGTCCCGACTTCTGCGGGATGGTCTCCTCGCGGCAGTCCATCCGCTCGAGCTGACCGTCGTAGACGTAGGTGGGCGTGCCGTCGTCGGCGGGGTCGCCGAGCTGCTCGACGTAGATGTCGGCGCCGTCGGAGTTGCCGGTCGTCGTCGTGAAGGCGAAGTCAGGGCCGCGGCCGATGAGCACGATCGGGCCGGCTCCGGCGAAGGTGAGCCCGACCATGTCGAGGCCGTTCTCGGGGGAGTGCAGGCCGAACTCGGCGATGATCTGGGGGGCGAACTGGCCGACCTGGGGGCCGCCGAGCTGCAGCGTGCCGCTGGCCTCGGTGACCTGGGGCCCGCCGATGTAGGCGTTGGATCCGAAGTGCAGGAACGTCAGCAGCTGCTCCTTCCCGCGCTGGAACGCCTCGTAGGCCGCGACGCTCTCGGACGAGGGGTCCTCGGGGAGCAGCGAGGCCTGCGCACGGGTTCCGACCGCCGACGGACGGGCTGCGGCGGCCGGTCCCAGCGGGGCTCGCTCTCCCTCCGACAGTCCGAGACGGGCGTCCCGGCGCCAGTCCTTCGCGGGAAGGTCGTGTGCGGCGCTCCGCTGGCTCTCCCACTCGTAATCCCGTGGGATCGACACCGGTGCGGCCGGGTCGTTGAGCCAGCGGACGTCGTCGAACGCCGCCTCGCCCTCGGCCTCGCCGAACGTGTCGGTGAGGTAGTCGAGCAGTTCGGCCTGGTCGAGCTCGCTGCCTCCTCCGGCCCCGAAGGTCTCGACGAGCGTGTCCGCGATCGCGATGGAGTCGGTGATGTCCCACGGTTCCGGCGGCCCGAGCCCGAACTCGGTGAACTCCATCGGGAGCTTGCTCGGGTCGGTGCGCGCCTCGTCCATCCACGCGTTGATGCCGTCGACGAAGGCGAGGTACATGCCGCGCAGCTCCGCCGGCAGGCGCTCGAACTTGGCCCGCCGCTCCTCGTCGGTGTAGAACAGCAGCCGCGCGCTGCGATCCATTTCGTCGAAGCCCGGGATGGGTCCGAACACGCGCTGGAACTCGCCCTTGCCCAGTGCGCGCAGCACCTCCAGCTGCCACAGCCGGTCCTGCGCGATGGCGTAGCCCGCCCCGTACGACACGCCTTCGAGGGTGTCGCTGTAGACGTGCGGCACGCCGAAGCCGTCGCGGACGATGCGGACCTCGACCCCGGACTGCGCGGACGCCGCCGGCGCCAGGGTGAGCGTGAGCAGCGCGACCGCGCCCAGGGTGCAGACGCGGGTGAACAGCCAACGCATCGGCTCCCTTCCCCTCGGTGAGGCGCACGCTAGTGGCGCCGCGCGGCGCGACCGAACGGGCAGAGGGGCCCCGGTCGGGGCCCCTCCGTGGTGGGGTGATGTGGCTACCGCAACGTCACCCGCACTGTTCCTGGTTGTCCTCGGTGGTCGGGTTCGTCGAGTCCGCACGGCCGCCATCCGCGTACGCCTTGCCGCAGCGAACGCTCGGGGTCCCGCCGCTGCCGAAGTTGACCTGCGCCCAGCCTCTCGCCTGGTCGGGGCTGTTCGTGTTGTCGCCGTCAGCAGTGAGCGATCCCTGGCCGCTACCGCCGGTGCTCACGTCACCAGCGAGGGTGATACGACCGTGGACCGGCAGCTCGTCGTCGGAGCAGACCTGGATGTAGCCACCACCGCCACCAGCGCCACCAGTCCCGTCACCGCTGATCGTCAGCAGCGGGGTGCTCATGGGTGGGATCTCGTTCTGAGTCCCGCAGGTCAGCTCGTTGGTGAAGTGCTTGGCGGTGTAGGTCCGGCTGTCGTCGTGCTCGCCCGTCTCCGGGTCCTTGCACTCCTGGAGACCCTGACCGCTCGGCGGCTCGTAGTGGGTGTCGTGCTCGGCGCCACAGCTTCGCGCTTCGGTCTTGACCTCCGTGGAGCCCGCCTGGTCGGCGTCCTTGATGGGGTCCGCTGCCGCGTTGCTGTCGGCGCTCTGGTCCGCGACGACGGTGTCGGCGGAGACGGCCTCGGCAGCGGCGACGGCGGTGGAAGCAACCGCGGAGTCGGTGACCGCCGCGCTCGCGACGCTGGCGGTGATCGGCTCGGCGCTCGCGGCTGCGGTGGAGCTGGCGCCGCTCGCACTGGACGAGCTGGCGGAGTGCACGAGCGCGCCGGCCGGCGCGCTCGCCAGGAGGAGCGCGGTGATCGCTGCGCTCAAGCGGATGTTCGGTCGCATCGGGTTGACCCCCCTCGGGACGTTCGGATCGGTACTGGGAAGTGGATGCTTCGACGCGGCCGTTAACGACTCCTGCTCGGTGTCATCGGCCGACCGCGAGGCGTAGGCTCGCGCGTGTCGACGGGAGCGGACGTGGCGGGCTACTCGGGGACGCCGCTGGCGCGGAAACTCGGCATCGCCGAGGGCGCGACCATCGCCGTGCTCAACGCCCCGCCCGGCTACCTGCGGGCCACGGTCGTGCACCCAGTGGACGTCACCGTGCGCACCGACATCCGTGGCCGGGTCGAGCTGATCCACCTGTTCACGACATCTCGGGCGGAGCTGGCGCGCCGCATCGACGCCCTCGGACGCGCCATCCACCCGGCCGGGACGCTGTGGGTGTCGTGGCCGAAGCGGTCGAGCGGGGTCGAGACCGACCTCACCGAGGACGTGGTCCGCGAGGTCGCGCTGCCCCGTGGTCTCGTCGACGTCAA
Source organism: Actinomycetota bacterium (assembly GCA_019347575.1). Lineage (NCBI taxonomy): Bacteria > Bacillati > Actinomycetota > Actinomycetota bacterium. The sequence continues at coordinate 42,133 of JAHWKY010000033.1, forward strand.
GGTCGCCGCGATCGACGATACCTGGTCGGGGCTGAAGCTGGTCTGGCGCCGCGAGCACCGCTGACACCGGCCCCCGGACCTCCGAGCGGGTGCAACCAGACCCGCCTACCGGGTCCGGATGCACACGCTCAGGTGGGTTCTCAGCACGAGGCGGGGAGGACGCGGCGGGGGTCGATGGGGCTGCCGTTGACGCGGACCTCGAAGTGCAGGTGCGGGCCGGTGGAGCGCCCCGTGCTCCCCACGTCGCCGAGCCGCTGGCCGCGGTCGACGGCCTGGCCCTCACTCACGCGGATGCGGCTCTGGTGCGCGTACGCGGTGCTGACGCCGTCGCCGTGGTCGACGACGACGAGCTGGCCGTAGCCGTTCTGCCAGCCAGCGAGGATCACCAGGCCGGGCCGGGATGCCACGATCGGGTCACCGGTGTCGCCGTCGATGTCGAGGCCGGCGTGCATCCGCCCCCAGCGGCGCCCGTACCCCGAGGTCACGGCCCCGCACAGCGGCCAGATGTAGCCGCCCCCCGACACGGACGTGGGCGGGGCGGGTGCCTGTGCGGCGGCGGCGCGGGCAGCTGCGGCGCGGGCTGCGGCGGCGGCGGCTTCGGCAGCCCGACGCTGCTTCTCGCGGATGACCCGCTCGAGCTCGGCGGACTCCTCGGCGAGGACCTCCTTGTGCTGCGCGAGCTCGCGGACCTCCTCCTCGGCCGCCGCCGCTTGCAGGGCACGGTGGTCGCGTAGCTCCTGCGCACGCGCCGCCAGCTGGCGCTGCTCCGCCTCGATCGTGCTGAGGCGTCCGAGCTCCGCCTCCAGGCGTTCGCGCTCCGCCGTGACCGCGATCTGCAGCGAGTCGAGCTGTTCGAGTCGGGCACGGTCGTTGCCGACCAGCGCCGAGACGAAGCTCGCGCGGTCGAGCGCATCCGACGGGGACGAGGCGGTCGCAAGCAACTCGATCACGTCGACCGACCCGCGCTTGTACATCTCCGAAACGCGCACCGCGATGAGGTCGCCGACGGCGTCAGCATCGGCTTGCGCCCGGTCGAGCCGCGCCTGCGCCCCGGCGACCACGGCCACCTGCTGCTCCACCGCGATCGCGGCCAGGTTGACCGCGTCCTCGAGGGTGCGCAGCTGCTCGTCGGCCTCGGCGAGCTGCATCCTCGCCGCGTCACGCGCCCCGCCCGCCTCGGCCAGCGCCGCCTCGACCTGCTCGAGCTTGGCCTGGGCTTGCTTCAGACGGCTCTGCTCCGCCTGCTGTGCCCCGAGCGGCAGCGCACCGCCGACGAGCGCCGCCACCACGACGGCGGCGATGAGCGATCGCGTCGGTGCATGCACGGACCCTCTCACCCCTCGCGTCGCGGTCGGGTGGTCTGGCACAGGAGAGACGGATGGTAACGAAGTGGCCGCCGGCCGTGACGTGCTGCGCCCTAGTCGGTGGGCGGTCCGGCCATGCGCTTGAGTTTCTCCACCGTGCCGTTCGCGGCGGGTTCGCGGTCCTCCGCGTGGCGGTGTCTCCCGCGTTCCGTGTCCCGGCGTGCTCGCCCCCGGTTCTCCCTCAGGATGCAGGCCGCTGACAGGAGGCCGTCGGGCAAGCCCGGTCGCCCCCGCGCCCGTGGCCGGGATCGACGTGGCTCAACGTGGCTCGTCGACGGGCCAGGTCGCCGGTGGGGGAGGGGACGCGTCGCGCTGCGCGGCCGGGACGAGCTGGTGCGCATCGACCGGCTGACGCCACCAGCGGCGCGGTAGGTCCAGAGCGGTCGGGGCGTTGCCGTCCGCGAGTTGGCGCACGAGCAGGGCGCGCCACCCCGATGGGTCGATGTCGCAGGCCTTGAACAGGGTGCGGTGTAGCTCGGTGAGGGGGAGCTCGCGACACGCCCGTCGCAGGTCACCCGTCGACCGTGCCAGCTCGAAGAGGGTGGCCGTGCTCACGGCCGGGTCGAGCACGGCCTCGAGGGTGACGCTCGGCGCGGCGATCGGCTTCGTCAGGACAAGGGCGTCCACCGACAGGCGCAGCAGCTGCGCGAGTTCGGCCATATCGATCCAGGCCGCGGCGTGTTCTTGGCAGGCGGGAACGAGTGTGCGAAGACGGGCGGGGTTGCCCCAGAGCAGTAGCCGCGCAGCCGCGATCAGATCGGAGGGTGGGGCGCCGAGTACGCCGACGCCGGAGGCCGCCGCCCCGCACGTCCCGCAGACGTTGTCGATCTCGATGCGGCGGACGCGCTGGTACTCGGCGCGGTAGCCCAGCTCGAACTCAAGGAAGCGCCCGGACAGGCCCACCTCGAGCAGCAGGAAGTCGGCGACACCCCGAAGGAGCGTCGCGGCGTCGCGCCGCGACTTGTAGGCGTGGAACCCGCAGCGGCAGTGCAAGTGCGGGGCGCGGTGCGCCGTCAGGCGGCGGCACGTGGCGCGGTCGATGACGGCGTACGAACCGGTGGTCACGCCGTGGAGCAACCCGTCGCTTCCCAGCCGTGCGACCTTGAAGCCGGTCAGCTCGCCGTCGACGTGGTCGTCGAAGGCCCCATCGCGGTTCACCCCGCGTGCTCGCCCAACAGGTCCTGTCGGACCGCCGCAGGCGTTCCCGCGTCGGCCTCGTCGGTCCCGACGCCGTCGGCCTCGTCGGTCGCGACATCGTCGGCCTCGTCGGCGATGGCATCGATCGGTTCGGTCGTGATGTCGGCCCTCGCCTCGCCCCGCAGGGGATGAGCGACGCCCGAACGGACGAACTGACCCAGTCTCACGGCGACCTCCTCAGGTGGCGCGTTCTCCACCGTACGTCATAGGTGGGACGCCGCGCCCGTTCGAAGGGCCGTACGTCGGCTACGACCAGAACGCGTCGGCCTCAGCCTGGTCGTCCTGCGTGGACCAGAACTCGGTCACCTGGCCGTCGCGGACGTGCATGACGTGGACGGCGTTCTGGTCCAGCTCGCGACCCTCCCGTGAGGCGGTCGTGCGCACGAGTGCGACCGCGTGCTCGTCGTTGGCGAGGATGTCGTGGACGCCGAGGTTGAGCGTGCCGCCGGACAGCTCCGCGAGCTTGCCGAAGAACCCGAAGACCGCCTCCTTGCCCTCGTAGTCACCGGCGATCGGGCTGTCGCCCGGTACGTGCCAGGTCACGTCGTCCGCCATGGAACCGCTCAGGGCGTCCATATCACCGGAGCTGAAGGCCGCGTACGCCTGACGGATGATGTCCTCGTTGGGGTGTGCCATGTGCGCTCCCTGTCGGTCGCCGGATCGGTACGCGCACAACGTGCCGGGGGCGAGCGCGGGTGTCCACCGTCCTCTCGGATACGACCGGCTCAGGCGCGTTCGGTCCCGGCAGCAGCGGCCGGTTCAGGCGCGCTCGGTCCGGTGCACGACGGTGAGGTCACGATGATGCGCCTCTTCCACGGTGACGACTTCCTTGCCGTACGGGGCGAGGGCGAGGCCGGCGAGCTTGAGCACGGCGACCGCGAACGGGATCCCGATGATCGTGATCGCCAACAGCAACGCGACGGCGAGGTGCGCCACTGCCAGCCACCAACCGACGACCACCAACCACACGATGTTCGCGAGCAGCGACCCGGCCCCGGCGTCCGGCTTCTCGACGACGACGCGGCCGAAGGGCCACAGCGAGTACCACGCCAGACGGAAGGCGGGAAGCGCGAGGGGGATCGTGATGATGAACACGATCGACACCAGCCCTGCGAGTGCGTACGCGAGGGCCAGTTCGACCCCGGCGAGGACGAACCAGAGGATGTTGAGGATCAGTCGCAGCATCGCGCCGACGGTACCTGCGAGTGCTCAAGTAGCGAAGCGGTAGCACGACACGGCGCCCGGTGCGACGCTCGACCGGTCGGACTCGGCGGCAGTTCGGTCAGCCGATCACGGTCCCCGTAGGGCTCAGACGCAGGCGGCTTCGAGGAGCGGGTAGGGGTTGACGTTGGTGCCGTCCAGGAGGACCTCGAAGTGCACGTGCGGTGAGGTGTGGGCGGCGTTGCCGCTGGTGCCCACGGCGCCGATGACCTCCCCTGCAGCCACGCGCCCCGCCGCCCCGAAGCTGTCCAGGTGGGTGGCGATGTACAGCGACCCGTCGTCGCCGTGCAGCCACACCTGCAGGCCGCCCAGCGTGCCGTCCACCTGCTCGGCGACGCCGGCGATGGGTGCGACGACCGGGGTGCCGCGGGGCGCGAACACATCGACACCTTCGTGGACCCGGCCGTCGGGCTTGATCACGCCGTAGTCGTTGATGAAGGTGGCGAGCTCGCTGACCGGGCAGCGCCAGCCTCCGCCCGTGACAGTGAGGACCTGCCCGACCCAGATGCGGTTGGCGTCGGCGAGGTCGTTGGCGACCACCAGATCGGCGACCGTCGTGTCGTACCTTGAGGCGATCTGGCTGAGCGTCTCGCCCGCAGCGACGGTGTGGGTGCTGCCGGCGCTCGCGACGAGGTGGTCGGTCTCGGGCACGGCGGGGAGGTCGCCGACGCGCAGCTCGGTGCCCGCCAGGATCCGGTTGGGGTCGGTGATCCCGTTGGCCTCGGCCAGCTCGGCAACGGACACTCCCGCGCGCGCCGCGATCTGGCTCAAGGTCTCGCCGGGGGCGATGACGTGGGTCGAGTTCGGTGGGGCGCCGGGGCCGGTCGTCGCGCCGGGCACCTCGAGGACGTCACCGACGATGATGCGGTCGGGCTCGGTGATGCCGTTGAGCGCGGCGAGCTCGGTCACGCCGACCCCGAGGTGGCGCGCCAGCTCCCACAGCGTGTCGCCCGGCTGGATCGTGTACGAGCGGGACGCCGACGTGATCAAGCTCAACGCCAGCAGCGCGAGCACGCCCCGCAGCACGCGCGGATCGGTCACCACGGTCACCTCCCGTTACAACACGAGTAACGGTAAACCTCAACGGTAACATCTGCAACACGCCACCCCGCTCTGGGTCGACGTCTGGCCGTCCGTGGCCACAACCCGACCCGCAGCGGGGTGGTCAGCGCGCCGGAGTGCGGACTTCGGGGGAGGTGAACTCGGGGCGGCCGTGTGCGGCCTCGACGCGGCGGAGCTGGCGGCGGACGAGACGCTCGACGAGCCGCGGGGCGCGGCGGGCGAGGGCGAGCTCGAACGTCGCGAGTGGCGAGCTGCCGAGACGGCGCCGGGGCGCCTCCAGGGCGGTCACGACGGCGGCCGCGGCGTCGGTGACGTCCTCGGCGCGGACGAGACCGTCGAGGCTCGCGCCCCGCTGCGCCGGACCGTCGTGGATCGCCGTGCGGATGTAGGCGGGCTGCACCTCGACGACGTCGATGCGGCCTTCGAGCTCGAGCCGGAGCACGTCGAGGTAGCCCGACAGACCGCGCTTGCTCGCGGTGTAGGCCGCGGCGTAGGGCACGGCCGCGGATGCCAGGCCCGACGTGATGCCGACCACGACCCCGCCGTCACCGAGGTGGGGCAGCGCGGCGGCGATCGTGTTCCACGCCCCGAGCAGGTTCACCTCGAGCACGTCGCGCGCTCGCTCCGACGGCGGTCGGGTGCTGTCGTCGGCATCACCGATGCCGGCGTTCGCGATGACCGCGTCGATGCCGCCCAGCCGCGCTGCGGCCTCGTCGACCGCGGCGACGACCGCCTCGGTGTCGGTCACGTCGACCACGAGGGTGTCGGGGCGGTCGACGATCAGGTCGAGTCCGATCACGCGGGCGCCCTGGGCTTCGAGCGCGGTGCGCGTCGCGACGCCGATGCCGCCGCTGGCGCCGCTGATCACCACGCGCTTGCCCGCGAGCGGGGCGTCGTCACGCGTCCAGCCGAGTGCGCGCCGACGCCGTTCGAGCCGCACCGCCCCGGCCACGATCAGGCCGAGGATGGCGATGATGCCGGTGAACACCGCGGTGTAGGCGACGATGCCGGGCCAGGCCGGCCCGCCGTGCGCCTCACGCAGCAGGTACTCGGCCTCGCTGGTGAAGGCCTGGTCGCGCGTCGGGGCGACGGGCACCTCGCTGGCGTCGATCGCGGGGTCCTCGGGCATGTAGATCGGGATGCCGCCGAGCTGGTCTTCCGCCGCGAGGCGCGCGACCGTCTTCCACGACGCCCCGACGGGGACCGGCTCCGCGGTCGTGTAGCGACCCGGGGCGACCTCGACCAGCGGGGCGTTGACGTGGCCGTCGTTCTGCCACGCCATGACCTCCCAGCGGCTGGCGCCGGCGACGAGGTTGGGGGGGCTCACCTCGACCGTGACCTCGACGAGCCCGTCGCCCGCCGGGGCGGTGCGCACGACCGCCGAGCCGTCGGGGACGTTGCGCGGGAACGGCAGCGCGAGCGCGACCAGCACCATGGCGAACCCGGCGATCACGTGCCGGGCGCGCAGCCCGCTGGCGTGGTGGGAGACGACCCGGCCGAAGCCGTAGCCCAGCAGCGCCGCCCCGACCGCCGCGAGCGCGCCGGCGGCGAGCACCATCGGCAGCAGCTCGGCCTGCCACGGGTGCCAGCCCCACACGTGCGACCACGCCCACGCCCCGGCGAGCCCGATCGTCGCGACCGCGACACCGGCTGCGACCGATCTGCCGAGCGCACCGCGCCGCGCGGCGACGAGGAACGCGAGCTCGAGCGACTGGCTGGTGTTGAGCCGCGGGTCGCACG
>JAHWKY010000034.1 GCA_019347575.1 Actinomycetota bacterium
AGAGCTCTCAGGGGCAGGTTCGATGCCCGGTGCCCGAGTTCCTGCTTCGCGTCGACCGGTTCCGGATCCGGCGAACCACGGAACGGAACCGGCCGTGCGCTCGATGTTGCGACAGGACGCGCAGGCTCGCGTCGGGAGTGATCCCCGAGACGGCGCTCAGTCCACCAGGTCCGGGTCCTCGGCGACGATCATGTCGTACAGCGGTTGGAAGCTGAGCCAGCCGACGAACTCGGAGCCGACCTGCTCGTGGGTCCTGGCTGCCTGATCCGGGTCGATGGACACGACCGTCCCGGCCGCTTCGGCGAGGAGCTGGACGTGGCACGACCGCTCCATGCTGATGAACCACCACGCCGCCGCGTCCACCGTCGTCCCGACGGTCAGCAGGCCGTGGTTGCGCAGGATCGCGGCCTTGCTGTCGCCCAGCGACTGCGCGATGCGCTTGGCCTCGTCGAGCTCGAGCACGACGCCGGTGTAGTCGTCGAACAGGCCGTGGTCCTCGTAGAACGCGCACGCGTCCTGCGTGAGGGGGTCGAGCTTGCGACCCAGCGTCGACCAGGACCGGCCGTAGGTCGAGTGGGTGTGGGCGGCCGCGACGACGTCGGGGCGCTGCTCGTGCACCTGGCTGTGGATCGCGAACGCCGCCGCGTTCACGGGGTACTTGCCGTCGACAACCTCACCCTGCCCGTTGACGAGGATCAGGTCGCTCACCTTGACCTGACCGAAGTAGACCCCGAAGGGGTTGACCCAGAACAGGTCCGGGAACTCGGGATCGCGGGCCGTGACGTGTCCGGCGACGCCCTCGTCGAAACCCATCTTCGCGAACAGCCGGAACGTGGCCGCCAGCCGTTCCTTGCGGTGTCGGCGTTCGTCCTCAACGGACTCGAACGTCGGCGGGATCCGGTAGTTGAGGGTCGACGCATCGACGGCGGTCGGCTTCTCGCCCATGGGGGACTCCTCGGAACGGTGCGCGGTCTGGAGAGTAGTCGCCCGATGAACTTGAATACCCGGGGACATCTGAGTGCAGCCGGGTATTCGAGTTCGTGAGGTGGCGTGGCGTACGCGGAGCTGAACGAGGTGCACACGGATGTCGTCGCGTGCCGGCGCTGCCCGCGCCTCGTGGCGTGGCGGGAGAAGGTCGCGCGCGAGAAGCGCGCCGCCTTCGCCGACGAGGACTACTGGGGTCGGCCCGTGCCCGGGTTCGGCGACCCGTCGGCACGCCTGGTCGTGGTCGGACTCGCCCCGGCGGCGCACGGGGCGAACCGGACGGGGCGGATGTTCACCGGCGACCGCTCCGGCGACTTCCTCTACGCGGGGCTGTACCGAGCGGGGTTCGCCAACCAGCCGACATCGACCCACCGGGGCGATGGATTGGAGCTGACCGACTGCTACATCACCGCCCCGGTCAAGTGCGCCCCGCCCGCCAACAAGCCGACGGCCGAGGAGCGTGCCAACTGCCGCCCCTACCTGGTAGCGGAACTCGGACTCCTCGCGCCGCGAGTGGTCCTCGCCCTCGGCGGGATCGGCTGGGATGCGGTCCTGCGCCACTTCGGTTACCAGTCGCCCAAGCCGCGGTTCGGACACGGAGCCGAACACGTCCTCGGCGACGGCACGACGCTGCTCGCCAGCTACCACGTCAGCCAGCAGAACACCTTCACGGGGCGTCTCACGCCCGAGATGTTCGACCAGGTGCTAGCCCGCGCGAAGCAGATCCTGGGTGGTAGCGGGGTGTAGCGCCTCGATATCGGCACCTCCGGTCCCGGGGTTCCGGAGCGCTCTGGCGTCCACCGACGACGCCCCGGCCAGGAGGCGCGCCGGGGCGTCGGTGGGGTCTGTCGGGCGTCAGTCGATGGCGGGGTTCTCGTCGTCATCACCGGGAACGGTGACGCCTTCGTCGAGCTGGTAGCAGCCGTCGTGGGCGCCCGGATCGCCTCGGTCCGGACCGTGGTGAGCGGTCTCGAGGCCGTACCAGGCGGCGTTCTGAGTGCCGTCGAAGTCACCTCCGCCGGGCAGGCCGAACGACTCGCACGACTCCCCGTCGACGAACGCCGGGTGCAGTTGGCCGTTCGCGATCACCTGATCCGTGGGGCCCGCGGTGTGCGGGTGGGCGAGGGCCGCAGCGCCCGGCAGCAGCAGCGCCGCCACGGTGGCGCCGACTGCCACGATCCTCATCGGGTTCCTCATCTCATGTTCTCCGTGGTCGGGGCGGCGAACCGCCATCTCTGCCAGTGGACGGAAGAGCCGAACGCCGGCGGACGGACGGTACCCAACGGCGGGACGCGCGGGGCCGGATCCGGAAAATTCGGGGCGCTAGGGCTCACGAGTCGCGCGTCCTGCTGGACTTCGTCACCCGTTCCGATCGGATATCAGGCCGGATCGGGGGATGAAGTGGGGAGGTCGGCGCTAGGTGAGGGCGGATCGCAGGGCGCCCTCGACGCTCGTGTGACGGAACTCGAAGCCCGACTCGAGGAGCCGCTCGGGCAGCACGCGCTGGCTCGACAGCGCGAGCGTCTCGCCCATCTCGCCGTAGAGCGCACGCAGGGCCAGGCGTGGCACCCGCATGAAGGTCGGCCGACTGATGACCTTCCCGAGTGCGCGCGCGAAGGTCTCGTTCAGGACGGGCTCGGGCCCGACGAGGTTGACCGGACCCCGCAGGTCGGTGTCGAGCAGGTGCCGCAGCGCGCGGATGTGATCCTCGAGCGCGATCCACGACACCCACTGCTTGCCGGACCCGACCGGGCCGCCGATGCCGAGCTTGAACGGCGGGAGCATCTTCTCCATCGCCGGCCCCTCCTCCGCCACGACGATCCCCGTCCGAGGGTGGACCACGCGGATGCCGGCTCGCTCAGCGGGCTCCGCCGCGGTCTCCCAGTCCTGACACACCTGAGCGAGGAAGTCACCACCGGGTGACGACTCCTCGGTCAAGATCTCGTCGTCGCGGTCACCGTAGAAGCCGATCGCCGACGCCGAGACGAGCACCTTGGGCTTGTCCGCCAGGCTCGCGAGCGCTTCGGCGAGCATGGCGGTACCGGTGACGCGGCTGTCGCGGATGCGGCGCTTCTGCTCGTCGGTCCAGCGCTTGCCGATGGGGGCCCCCGCGAGGTTCACGACCGCGTCGATCCCCTCGAACCCGGCCACATCAACCTCCCGGGCGGACGGGCTCCAGTAGATGTCGCCCTCGGTCACCTCGGCGCGGTCACGCACGACGCGGTGGACGGTGTGCCCATCCGCTGCGAGGTCCCGTGTGAGGTGCGACCCGATCAGCCCCGAGGAACCCGTGATCGCGACGTGCATCTTGGACCTCCCTAGTCGGCGTTCAGGTGTGGTGTGCGTCCGCTGCCACCGGTAGAGCTTCGGCGATGGCTGCCGCGAAGCGGTCCGCGGCGCCGTCGCCGGACCCGAGGTACAGGCTCGGCTCGGTGACCTCGATCTCGGTCACCTGCCACGTCCCGTCGTCGTCGGGCAGCAGATCGACACGGGCGTAGAGGTAGTCGTGGCCGGTGGTCGCGAGGACCCACGCGGCGAGCGCGCTGACGTCTGGCGGTGGATCCCACGCCTGCGTCCGACCGCCGAAGGACTCCTGCACGCGCCAGTCCCCGCTCGCCGGGACCTTGCGGACGGCGTGCGAGAACGCCCCGCCCACGAAGACGAGCGACACCTCCCCGCGGGTCGCGACCGCCCCGAGGAACGGCTGCACCATGGTGTCTCCGTGAGCTAGCAGTGCCTCGAACTCCGCTTGGTAGCTCGATGCCGCCGCAGAAGGCACACGGATCGCCCCCCGCGCCCCGCCCGCGACACACGGTTTGACGACCACATCGCCCCAGCGCCGATCGGCGACCAGCGCCGCGAGGTCCGCGCGATCGCCTTGCGCGAGGAAGGCGGTCGGGACCGTGGGGACGCCGCGCTCCTCGAGCTGCAGCAGGTAGCCCTTGTGCGTGTTCCAGCGGAGCACCTCCGCGGAGTTGCGCAGCCTCGTCACCGATCCGACGTGCTCGGCCCACCGGAGGAACTCGTCACGTCGGCCGCGCGAGTAGTCCCACGTCGAACGCACGACGACGACGTCGAAGTGCGACCACCTCGCCGATGGGTCGCTCCAGATGACGGAGCGTGCGTCGATCCCGCGGGCGGCGAGCGCCGGCAGCACGAGACGGTCGTCCGTGTCCAGGTCGGGGAGCTCAGCACTCGTGGCGAGGGCGACTCGTGGCGTCACACCGCGGCCGGTCTGACGTCGGCGAAGCGGATGTCGATCCTCCAGGTCCCTGAGAGTTCCGTGACGGTGTACCCGCGGAGGACCCCGGCCACCGGGTCGAGATCGATGGTCACGAAGGCCTCGCTGTCGCGCTCGATGACCGCGCTAGAACTCAGCGGCTGCAGCAGCAGATCACCCCGCAGTGTCCCCTCGTAGCGCGTCTCGTTGACCTGCACGAGCCGGTCCACCGAACGCAACAGCTCCAGCGAGGTCTCGTCGAGTGAACTTCCCGCCGGGGCGGGCTCGGGCCCGTCACCCCGATCGATCGTGGCGACACCGTCCTGGAGCCGGAACGTCGTGGTGGCACCGTCGGAGGTGCGCACGCGCACCTCTCGCAGGTCCCTCCCGACCCGACCATCGATCCGGAGTGTGGTGGGACCCGCCGCTGTGGTCACCCGGACATCACCGACGTACGTGTAGCTGGCACCGGAAGTGCGCTGGACCGCGCGCTCGAAGGCTGCGAGCGGTGGCTGCTCGTCCTCGGCCCCACCCACCGTGAATACCGCGGCGGTGGCGAGCCCCGCGATCGCGAGCCCAGCGAGCAACAGCCCGAGGCGTACCCGACCCCTCACCCGCGGGCTCCGTTCCCTCGACCCTCGCCGTCGTCGTCTTCTTCGTCGTCGTCTTCGCCCTGGCCGGAGCCGCGTCCGCGGCGGTCACCCGCCGGGTCGTCGAGTTCGGTCTCGGCGGGCGCGACCTCGTCATCGGTCGCGGTCGCAGCGGGGGCGGTAGCCACGTCGACCGGAGGATCCGGGGGGACGGGGGTCAGCAGATCGTCGATCACGAGCTCGCCGCCAGCGGTCAACGTGATCTCCACCGCGGCCGGGATGACCAGGGTCGCGAGCTCGCCGCCATCAGCGACCTCGGCGACTACCGACCCCGCCCCAGGCAACCGGAGCTGGTAGCTCCCAGGCGCGAAGGCGCCCCCAGAGCCCTGGGCTGCGACCGGCGTGGCGAGCAGGCCGGTGCTGACAGCCGCCAGCACCAGGATGAGCGTCCGTGGAAGCACTGGTACTCCGTCTCGGCGACGCGCCCTGCACCGCTCGCGAGCGAACCGGGCAGTGCGATCCGGCCGGCAAGCGAACCGGACCGGCACGACCGCCGCAAACACCGAGCCCCAGTGCGAGCGCGAGCTGCCCCGCCGGCCACGTCCGACCGGACACGACAGCCCGCCGAGCGCGGCCCTACGGTTGTCGCTGCCAGGACCAGTTGGGAGTCCGGAGGCCTGACCGTGGAAGCGCACATGATCCTCAACGAAGCGGCGCAACTCACGGTCCAGGAGGTCCGCGAACTCGCTCTCGCGTACCGGCGCTGGGCCGACGTCCTGGCCGGATCGCTGGGGTCCGTGCCGCCCGCCACGATGCTGGCCATCGGCCCCCTCGCCCCGTCGATCCACCGCGCTCTGATCCGCGACGCCGACCTGGTCTCGCCGTGTGACCAGGAGGACGCGGCGATGGCGGTGTACCTGCACGCGCTGGCCGACGCGCTGGGCGACGACAGCTCCATCGTCGACCTCCTACGGGGTCCGTGGAACACCTTCCGTGAGACCGTCAGGGTCGCCGCGCCCGCGTGACCCCGACTAGCGGCGGTCGCGTTGGAACGGGAACCGCTCACGCGTCGCTCGGACGAACTCCGGATCGATCTCCGCGAACACGATCGCTTCGTCACGGGCGGCGCTCGCGCGGACCTCACCCATCGGATCGACGACCTGGCTGTCCCCGACGTACTCGAGCTTGCCGCCCGATCCGACCCGGTTGCAGCCCACCACGTACGCCTGGTTCTCGATGGCGCGAGCGCGGAGCAGCGCGGTCCAGTGGTGACGACGCGTGTCGGGCCAGTTGGCCGGCACCAGGTACAGGTCGGTGGTCGCCGCGGTCGCCCAGAACTCGTCCGCGAAGCGCAGGTCGTAACACACGAACAGCGTGGTTCGGACGTCATCCACCTGCACGGTGACGAACTCGCTGCCGGCGGCGAAGTGTTCGTGCTCGCCCGAGTACGTGAACGGGTGGATCTTGGCGTACCGGTTCAGGTTGCCATCAGGAGCCGCGAGGACGAACTGGTTGTACGGCCGCTGCATCCCCTCGGGGCGTTCGGGGAGCGATCCACCGAGCCAGATGCCATGCTCGGTGGCGGCATCCACGAGGAACCGCGCGCTGGGTCCGTCGACCGGCTCGGCGGTCGTCTGCGTGTCCATCGAGAAGCCGGTGGAGTACATCTCGGTCAGGAGAACGAGACGCGCCCCGCCCTCCGCCGCGACGGCGATCATCGGCGCCAGGCGCTCGAAGTTGGCGTCGGGGTCCTCCCACACGATGTCGTGCTGGATGGCGGCGATCCTCACGGTCGGAACCTCCGCAGCCGCTCAATGGCCTCGTCGAGGGCCTCGTCGGTCTTGCAGAAGGCGAACCGGACGAGGTGGCGGCCGCGGCGCGGGTCCACGTAGAACACCTGCGTCGGGACGGCGGCGACGCCCGCCTCCTTGGGCAGCATGCGGCAGAACTCGAGGCCGTCCTCGTAGCCGAACGGCCGGATGTCCGCGGTCACGAAGTAGGTCCCAGCCGGCACGAACACCTCGAGCCCGAGGTCGGTGAGGCCGGCGCAGAGCCGGTCACGTTTCCCGCGGTACGTCTCGACGAAACCGGTGAAGTAGTCATCGGGCAGGCCCAGGCCGGTCGCGACCGCGTGCTGGAACGGGGTGCCGTTCACGAACGTCACGAACTGCTTGGCGGTGAGGACGGCGGTCGCGAGATCCGGCGGAGCGCACAGCCACCCGATCTTCCATCCCGTGACGCTGAACGTCTTGGCAGCTGACGAGATCACCACCGTTCGCTCACGCATCCCGGACAGGGTCGCGAAGGGGACGTGCTCGTCGTCGAACACGAGGTGCTCGTAGACCTCGTCGGCCACCACGAGCAGATCGTGCTCGCTGGCGAGCTCGGCGAGCAGTTCGAGGTCCGCACGTGGGAAGACCGCCCCGGTCGGGTTTTGCGGGGAGTTGAGCAGGAGCACACGGGTGCGGGGCGTGATGGCCGCCCGCAGCTCGTCGTGGTCGAAGCGGTAGTCGGGCGGCCGCAGCGTCACAGGTCTGGCCACCGCACCCGCCATCGAGATCGACGCCAGGTAGCTGTCGTAGTAGGGCTCGAACAGCACGACCTCGTCGCCCGTGTCGAGCAACGCCTGCAACGACGCGAAGACCGCCTCGGTCGCGCCGGCCGTGGCGACGATCTCGGTCTCGGGATCGTAAGTCAGGTCCCAGAAGCGCTGCTGGTGCGTGGCCACGGCCTCGCGCAGGACCGGCACGCCCCGCCCCGGCGCGTACTGGTTGTGGCCCCCGTCGATCGCGTCCTTCGCCGCCGCGAGCACCTCAGCCGGGCCGTCGAAGTCCGGGAACCCCTGACCGAGGTTCACGGCTCCGTGGGTCGCCGCCAGAGCGCTCATCTCGGCGAAGATGGTCGTCCCGAAGCCCTGCAGCTTGGCGGTCAGGCGTGGCTGGCGGGCGATCCGGGCTCCTCCGTGTCGGCCTGGCCGGAGGGTAATCCAGCAGCACCAACCACCACCGGTCCGACCCCATCGTTCGGTGGGTCGCGTTACGGTCCACGATGTGCTCCGGAGCGACGATCTCGAGGCGTACCTGGACCGCGTGGGACTGCCCACCGCGGACATCTCATCTCGCGCTGGCCTCGCGCAGCTCCACGTCGCACACCTCCTCGCGGTGCCGTTCGAGAGCCTCGACATCCACCTCGGCGTTCCCATCGAGATGGACACCGACGCCGTCGTCGACAAGCTCGTACACCACCGACGGGGTGGGTTCTGCTACGAGAACAACATCCTGCTCGCCGCGGCACTCGCCTCGCTGGGCTTGGACGTGGTGCGACTGTCAGCCGAGGTGGCTCGCCCCGACCACACGTTCGGCCCCCCCTTCGATCACCTCGTGCTACGTACCGACGCCTTCGACCCGCCCCTGCTGCTCGATGTCGGCTTCGGTGAGGGGTTCCGGTCGCCGCTCCCGATCGACGGGGCCTGGCACGAGCAGACGCCCTCGCTGCCGCATCGCGCACGCCGGGAGGGTGACTGGATCCTCCTCGAGCACCGCCGGGCGGACGGCGAGACGGCGATCAGCTACCGCGTGGACCCCACGCCCCGCGCCCCGCACGAGTTCCACGCGATGTGCACCTACCACCAGACGTCGCCGGACAGCGGCTTCACGCGGGCCTGGGTCGCATCGCGAGCCACGCAGCAGGGACGGATCACGGTCACCCCCTGGCGGCTCATCGACACGTCCGAACAGGGCCGCACGGAGAGGGAACTCGAGTCCATAGAGGACCTCACGGTGGTGCTGGCGGAACAGCTGGGGATCGCCGGACTCGACCTCGCCCCGCTGGGACACCCCACGTAGCCGCCCCATGGGCCCTGTCGTCAGACGCGGGCGCGGTGCTCAGCCACGTGCACGCGCGTCGCGCAGGTCTTGGAGCAGAACCGCTGACGACGGTTGCGGGTGCCGTCCACGAACACGTTCCCGCAGTCGGGTGCCGCGCACGCCCCGAACCGCCTCGCTCCGAAATCGACCGCGACGTGGGCGAGCGCCATCGTCATCGAGGCGCCGACGCAGCGGACGTCCTCGTCGCACTCGGGCACGAAGTGGAAGTGGAACCCCTGCCCGTCGTGGTCGACGATGCGCGGTTCGGGCTGGTACTCAGCGATGAGTTCGTTGAGCGCCGCGATGCGGTCGGGCTCGGCCTCGGCGAGGAACACCTCGCGCAGCCGCCGCGCCAGGACACCGTAGGCCGCCACGTCGAGGACAGCCCGGGGGAGGCTGAAGCGGTGCAGGATCGAACGCAGCTCCTCCTGGGTCACGCTGGCATCGCGATGGAAGAGGTTGGCCAGGTCGACCGCCTCCGCGACGGTGCGTGCCGTGTAAGCACCGTAGTCCATTGACACCTTACCTCCGGCCCCGTAAGCTCCATCCTGCGCTTCACATCTTACACCCTCACGAAGGAGGAGCGCCGTGCACGAGGTAATCAGTTCACACGCCACTTCGGACGGGTGGATCTCCTACATCCGCACCGACCAGGGCATCCGCGTCTTCCGCTGGACCGGCCCAGGACAGTACGAGCCGCTCGGCGCCCGCGGCTGACGACGAACCGGGGCGCGACCTTCTGTAGGGTCGCGCCCCGATGGCTACCACCGCTCCCCCAGCGCTCCACGAACGGTACGAGGCCATCCTCGCCGACGTCACCGCGCCGTTCGCGTTCATCGACCTCGACGCCGTGCGGGCCAACGCCGCCGACATGCTCGGACGCACGGCGTTGGGCAAACCCATCCGCGTGGCCTCGAAGTCGGTCCGCTGCCGCGCCATGCTCGGACGCGTGCTCGACCTGCACCCGCGCTTCCGCGGGATCCTGGCCTTCACGCTCCCCGAGGCGCTGTGGCTGCACCATCACGGACACCACGACGTCCTCGTCGCCTACCCGACGGTGGATCGAGGGGCACTCGAGGAGCTGGCGACCCGGGACCCCGCGACCCGGCCCGTGCCCATGGTCGACTGCAGCGAACACGTCGAGCTGATCGCTGCCGCGGCCGGGAAGGGCGAGGCACCGATAGCCGTGTGCCTCGATCTGGATGCCTCGCTGTGGCTGCTCGGCGGGAGGGTGAAGCTGGGACCCAAGCGCTCGCCCGTCCACACGGTGGCCGAGGCGGTCGCGCTCGCTCGACTGATCCAGGCACGGGAGGGCATCGAGCCGGTCGCCATCATGGCGTACGAGGGGCAGATCGCCGGCGTCGGTGACGAACCCGGGAACCGGCTCGTGGGCGGCGCGATCAAGGGCATACAGCGGCTGTCGGCTGCCGAGCTGCGGAAGCGGCGAGGCGCGGCCGTCGCGGCGGTCAGGGAGGTCGCCACGCTGCGGTTCGTCAACGGGGGCGGGACCGGGTCGCTCGAGGTCACGTCGGCGGATGGGTCGGTGACCGAGCTGGCGGCCGGGTCGGGCTTCTACGCCCCGCACCTGTTCGACCGCTACGGCCACTTCACCCTGACACCGGCTGCGGGTTTCGTGCTCCCGGTCGTGCGCAAGCCCTCTCGCGACACCATCACCCTGCTGGGAGGCGGCTACCTCGCCTCCGGACCGCCGGACGCAGCCCGCCTGCCCCGCCCGTGGCTACCCGAGGGTCTGACGTACGACCGCAACGAGGGCGCCGGCGAGGTGCAGACCCCTCTGACCGGAGACGCGGCCCGGTCGCTCCGCGTCGGTGACCGCGTGTACCTCCGACACAGCAAGGCGGGAGAGCTGTGCGAGCGGTTCGAACGGCTCGTGCTGATCGAGGGCGGGGCGATCGTCGACGAGGTCCCCACGTACCGGGGCGAGGGTCGGACGTTCCTGTGACCGCAGGCGACGACGACGGACAGGGGAGCTCGACGGTAGCGCGGTCGCCCTGTCTTGCGCCTCCGAGACCGCTCGCCCGACCGGACGATGTCGCGCCAGGCGAGCGGCTGGTACCGACGTAGCCTCGGGTGTTGAGTCGCATGAGGGAGCATCCCGTGTCACGACGGTTGGACGTCACCCCCGCCGGCAACGCCCTGTTCCGCGTCGACATCGTCGACCCGGATCCCGCCACCACCAACGAGACGACGATCGAGGTCGCCGTTCCGGATGGCTTCGTGGACGATCTCGCCCTGGACGCCGACGCATCGCTGCAGGACGTGGTGCTCGAGGCGGTCCGCTACGTCCTCGACCGCACGGACGATCCGGACCAGATCGGGCCTGAGGTCTCCCTGGCCGACCTGGCCTCGCAGCACCCGGGCCTCGCCGAGAGCCTGCGCGGGCGCCTCTCGGACCGTGGTGACGGCGGGGCGCCGACCCACATGCAGCGCGTGGGCTCGCGGCGCGCGTCTGACAAGGACCAGCGGCTCGTCGACGAGGTCCGCGCCGAACAGGCCGCGGGCCAGGCCTCCACCCCGGAGCGACGGTACTGAGGGTCCGGGACGGGCGTCACGCGCCGAGCACGGTGCCCGTGTAGGCGTTGGCGAAGACCCGCTCGGGGTCGAGACGATCACGCACGGCGAGGAAGTCATCGAACCGCGGGTAGAGCGCCCGTAAGGTCGCCACGTCCAGGTGGTGGCGCTTGCCCCAGTGCGGACGGCCGTCGTAGTCGGCCATGATCGCCTCGACCTGCCGGAAGTAGGGCTCCCACGCCATGCCCTCGTACTGGTGCACGGCGATGTAGGCGGAGTCACGCTCGTGGCTGGGGCTCAGCAGCGCGGGATCCCCTGCGAGGACGCGACACTCGATCGGCATCGCGGTGATCACCCCGCCTTCGATGACGTCGAGCACCCGTCGCAGTGCCTCCGAGGCATGCTCGCGCGGGATGGCGTACTCCATCTCGGTGAAGCGGACGTCGCGACGGCTGCTGAAGATGCGGTGGCTGTGGTCGACGTACTCGCCCTCCGAGAGCAGACGGGTCGCGACGCGGCCGAACGAGCGCGTGAGCGACGGCTTGGCCCGCGTCAGCTTCAGGAGCAGGTCACCGAGCCGGTTCTGGAGCAGTTCCTCGTTGACGTACTCCTCCACGCGACCGCGCGGGGCGAGCGGGGCGTCGGTGCGGTCACGGCTGACGATGAGCGCGGTGTCCCCGTGCGGGAAGACGAAGAACTCGAAGTGATCGTGCCCTGCGGCGAGGCTCTCGAGACCGTCGAGGACGTCGTCGAGCGGGACGGGGACGTCGCGCCGGTGCAGCTTGAACGACGGGACGCACCGCAGCGTCACGGCGGTCACCGCCCCGAGAGCCCCGATACCGACCCGCGCAGCGAGCAGGTCGTCACCCCCGTCGATCTCGATCACCTCGCCGGCGCCCGTCACGAGCTGCACCGCCTCGAGCTGGTGCGAGATGCTGCGGTGGGCGACGCCGGTGCCGTGGGTGCCGGTCTGGGTCGCTCCCGCGATGGTCTGTCGATCGATGTCACCGAGGTTCGGTAGGGCGAGGCCGTGGCGGTGGAGCTGCTCGTTGAGGTCCGCCAGCACGAGCCCCGCCTCGACGCGGACGAGTCCGGTCTCGACGTCGACGTCAAGCACGCGGTTCATCGCGGTGACGTCGATGAGCGCCCCGCCGGTCATCGACGCCGAGGTGAACGAGTGGCCCGACCCGACGACCTTCGCGCGCCCGCCCCGTTCAGCGACCTCGGCGATCACCGTCGCGACCTCGTCGACCGACCGAGGCCGGTGGACCGACGCCGGCACGCAGGCCTGGTCTCCTGCCCAGTTGCGCCACGTGACCGTGCCGTCGGGGTGGTGTCGGAGGTCGCTCACACTCACGACACTAGGCGGAGCGTGAAGAAGCCCGCGACGAGGTCGCGGGCTCCTGCTGCGGAGGGGACGGGCTGCGCGGTCGGCACCCCGGCCTCAACGCTTGTCGTCGAGGCTGTCGGTGCGGACCTCCCCGCGCCGACCCTTGGCGGTCGGTCGCGGAGGCGTTCCGTCGGACGGGTCCCGGCGCTAGCCGGGCGGTTCGGTGGATCGTGGAGCTGCCGGGAATCGAACCCGGGTCCCGCGGTCCCGATGTTGGGGCTCTACGTGCGTAGGTTCCGGATGGTTTCGGCGGCGGTGCTCCGGAGCCAGACAGCTTCCGCGCGCCTACCCGTCTTGAGGTTTCCCGCGATCACCGACGGTGGGGTTCACGCGGTTGAGCCTCCTGATGACGATCCGACCCTCGTAGGAGGCGTCAGAGGCGGATCGTGACGGTTGTTAGGCCGCCATTGCCAGTCTGTCGGTGGCAGTTGTTGGTTCCCATCGGTTTTGTACGAGGTCCGCTGGGCTCCTCGGCACGCTCCCCTCACACCGGCGATGACCACGGTCGAGACCTGTCAGCCCCGTGAGAGGTGTTGCCCGTCCTTCTCGCTCTGCAGTTGTCGTCCTGGATAAAGGGTAACGCGCGCGTGGGATCGTTCGTTCCCGTGTCCCCACTTCCGTCCACCGCCAACCTGGCGCCATCGTGCGCTGAGCGCACCACACGGCATGGACGAGGCAGGTTGCGAGCCCCGTCCGCGGAAGTCCTCACCACGCCAGGGAGGGCAGCCCCATGCGCCGTCTCGTACCGCCCGACGTCGCCGCACTCACGCTGACACTGCTCGCGACGACCCCCGGGGGTGCCGAAGGAGGACTGTCGGACCTTCGACAACGGCGGCACGCCGGCACGACCGGCGCCGGCCCATCTTCGGGCAGGGATCCCGCGCCCGCCTGTCGAAGTCTCCCGCTGACGGCGGGGGTCTGGTGCCCCTCCACCCCCAACCAGACGGAGGCATCCCGTGGACACCAAGCGCTGGATCCTGGTACTGGCGATCCTGCCGCTCGCACTCGTCACGGTCGCCGCATCCCATGATGACGACCCCAACTGCCGGGACATCAGCGACGATCCCGAAGAGCCGATCGTCATCTGCACCGAGACGAACTGGTTCCACTGCATCGATGACGTCAAGGTGCAGAACTACTACGCGCTGACCGCCGGCCAGTACGCGAGCTGGGACACGACCGAGCCGGCCGGATCCGTCACCGACGGCGAAGGCTGCGGCTACTACGAGAACCTGTTCAGCGCAGATGGTGAGAACCCCTACGACGTGATCCACAAGGGCACGTACACGGGGCTGATCGACAGCTTCTCGGTCGAGCTCCACAACATCCACGTCAGCTCGTTCCGGGCTCTGGGTGCGTACTGGGTGGGTCTGCGGATCGTGGTCGACGGGGTCGTCATCTTCGAGAACGAGACCGAGAACTTCGTCACGCTCTTCCCCGAACCCAGCGACACCGGGCTCAGCGAGGCCATGCGGTTCACCGTGCTCGGCGTCGACCTGCTCGACCCGGATACCGACGACACCGAGCACACGGTCACGGTCCAGGTGAAGTCGTACAACGACGCCCAGGCGGCGTGGGTCTGGGACACGACCGAGGTCCCCGCGCACATCACCTTCAACAACGAGTTCATCGTGGGGACGCCGATCTTCGTCGGCTGAGACGGTCAGCCTGAGGACAGCGGGGCGCCGTCGACTACATCAGCGCCGCTGCCGCAGCGCGCGGTCGATCTCGCGCTCCGCATCGCGCTTGGCGATGTCCCGCCGCTTGTCGTGGGTGGCCTTGCCGCTTCCCACGGCGAACTCGAGCTTGGCGCGGCCGGCGCGGAAGTACAGGCGCAGCGGTACGAGCGTGACGCCCTTCGCGGCCGTCTCGTGAGCGAGGCGCTCGAGCTGGTAGGCGTGCAGCAGCAGCTTGCGATCGCGTTTGGGGTCGTGGTTGGCGATGTTGCCGTGGCTGTACTCGGGGATGTGAGCCCCGATCAGCCAGGCTTCACCGTTGTTATCCATCCCGACGTAGGCCTCGGCGAGCGACGCCTTGCCGTCCCGTAGGGACTTGACCTCCGTCCCACGCAGCACGAGCCCAGCCTCGTACGTGTCGCCGAGGTTGAAGTCGTAGCGAGCGCGCCGGTTCTGAGCGATCACCTTCACGCCCTCGCGGGGCTCGTTGGACATACGAGCAGCGTAACGACCGAGTTCAGCTGCGCCGTCGACGGCGCTTCTTCTTCCCCGCGGCCAGGTCCATGATGGCCCGGCTCAGCTCGTTCATCGAGACGGGCTTCGTGAGGAAGACATCCGCCCCGGCAGACCTCGCCGCGGCCTTGGTCTCGTCGTCCGAACGCGCCGTCACGAAGATGATCGGGACCGGCTTCAACGCCGCGTCGGCACGGACCTCCCGGGCGAGCTCGACGCCGTCCATGCCGGGCATCATGATGTCGAACACGAACACGTCGAAGTGGCCCGCACGCGCCTTCCGGAGCGCGTCGAGGCCGTCGTCGGCGGTCGTGACCGCCACGTCCTCGAGTTCCTCCAACGCTCGGAGCAGCAGCAGGACACTGGGATCGTCGTCAGCTACGAGGACCTGGAGCGTGCGCCCCAACCGCGGGACCTCCCGGTGAGCGGGTGCGCAGGGTAGTGCGCGTGAGACAGCACCAGGGGTCAGCGGGTCACGAGTACCACGCCATGGGGTCGCGCGGCTCGCCGTTCACGCGCACCTCGAAGTGCAGGTGCGGACCGGTCGACCACCCCGTCGATCCGACCGCCCCAACCGTCTGCGACTGACCCACGACCTCGCCTGCAGCGACGCTGATCGACGACAGGTGGCCGTACAGCGTGGCCACGCCACCACCGTGATCGATGACGACCGCGAGGCCGTAGCCGCCGCGCCAGTCGGCGTGGACGACCAGCCCCTCAGCAGCGCTGACGACGGCCTGGCCGGTCGAACCACTGATGTCGATGCCGGCGTGCATGCGTCGGCTACCGAAGATGGGGTGGGTACGCCAGCCGAAGTCGGAGGTCTTGCGCCCATCCGTGGGCCACACCAGCTCGCCGCTACCCGGGGCACCCGCACGCCACACGGAGTTGCGTAGCTCGTCCGCGAGCGACCGGGACGTGGCTTCCAGCTCGGCCACGAGCTGGCTGTAGGAGGCCTCGTCCGCCTCGAGCTGCTGGATGAGCGCGGCGTGACGGGACCGCTCGTCGGCGACCTGGTCGGTCAGCCGCCGCTGCGTCTGCGTGAGCTGCTCGACCTCGTCGCGGACCCGCTTGGCGGCCTGTTCGTCGCGCTGCAGTCGCTCACGGAGCGCGTCGACCTCGGCCCGGCGGTCGATCAGCTCGCCGTTGAGCCGCTCGATGTCGACGATCACCTCGGTGTCGTAGCGCAGCACCGACCGTACGTAGTAGCCGGTGTTCACGAAGTCGGTGACCGATTCGGTCCCGAGCATGGCCTCGACGAACGAGACCGTGCCGTACTTGTAGGTCGCTGCGACGCGGTCCTCGAAGTTGCGCTCGCGGGTTTCGAGCGCGAGCCGGATGCGCTCGAGCTCCTCGCTCACCTCCACCAGCCGGACCGTGGCCTCGGCCGTGCGTTCGCGCGCCTCGCTGTAGGTCTGTTGCTTGGTGGCGAGGTCGCTCTCGAGCGTGCGGAGCCGCCCGGTCAGGTCCACGAGCTGGGCGTCGACGACCTGGAGTTGTTGCTGGGCGGCCTCGGACCGGACGTGGATGCTGTCGAGCTGCGCCCGCGCGTCACGGAGTTCCTGCTGGGTGTGGCTGAAGCGCTCCTGCAGCTCCTCCTGCGCCCCGGCCGCGACCGGCAGCGACGCGAGCACGATCAGGGCCACGAGGACCCGGGCGGTCACCGGTCGGCCGGGCATGTCCACTCCGCGTGCTGCGCTGTGTGTCGGACGCTCGGGCGCCGTCGCGACGCACCCTGGTCCTGGTCGGCCGGACGTCGCGGCGGCTTGAGTTACATCAGCGTAACACTCCGCAGCCACATGAGCCTCGTGTCGCCACAGACGCGATACCAGGCAACAGCAAGCTCAGACGTCGAGGAAGCGGCGGAGCGACACGGCGCAGCCGCCTCGACGACGACCTACACGTCGAGGAAGCGGCGGAGCGACACGGCGCAGCCGCCTCGACGACGACCTACACGTCGAGGAAGCGGCGGAGCGACACGACCGAGCTGACCGCGGCGATGAAGACTCCGACGCCGAACAGCCACGGGGCGAGCAGCAGCACCTCCTCGGTGCCGATGAACGGCGTGAGCGAGATGCGCCCTCGGAGCCAGTCGGTCAGGCGCGGGACCGCGACGATGAGCAGCAGCCACGAGACCGCGGCACCGACGAGTCCCGCGATGACGCCTTCCAGCACGAACGGCAGGCGGATGTACCAGTTCGACGCCCCGACGAGCTTCATGATGGAGGTCTGCTCGCGACGCGCGTAGGCCGCGACTCTGATCGTGTTGGCGATCAACACCATCGCCGCCACGAGCTGGATGGCTGCCACCGCGAGCGCCCCTGCCTGGAACACGTCGGTGATCGTGAAGAACTCCTTCAGCACGTCACGCTGATCGATGATGTCCTCGACCCCGGGCACGGCCTCGAACCGATCCTTGATCACCTGGAAGTCGTTCTCGGGATCGGCGAGCTTGACCCGGAACGAGGCCGGAAGCGCGTCGGGGGTGACGGTCTCGACGAGGTCGGGTTGGTTCTTGAACTGCTCCTTGAAGCGCTCGTACGCGTCGGCCTTCGACTCGTAGAACACCTCCTCGACGACCGGCTCCTGCCGCAGCGCCGCCTCGAGCGAGTCACGCTGCTCCGGGGTGATCTCGGGACACTGCCGGCCGTCGCAGAGGAAGATCGAGACCTCGATCTTGCCGGTCCAGAAGCCGGCCGCGAGGTCGACCTGGCTGCTGAGGAGCAGCGCGGCCCCGAGCAACGTGAGCGAGACCGCGACGCTGAGGATCACCGCGATGGTCATGAGGAGGTTGCGGCGGAGACCGATGACGGCCTCGCCCAGGAGGTACCGCCACCTAGCCGGCATAGCCGTAGACCCCTCGGGACTGGTCGCGCACGACGACGCCGTTCTCGAGCTCGACGACGCGGCGACGCATCGAGTCGACGATGTGCTGGTCGTGGGTCGCCATGACGACGGTGGTGCCGGTGCGGTTGATCCGGTCGAGCAGCTTCATGATCCCGACGGACGTCGAGGGATCGAGGTTGCCGGTGGGCTCGTCACAGAGCATGATGCGGGGAGCGTTGACGAAGGCCCGCGCGATCGAGACCCGCTGCTGCTGGCCACCCGAGAGTTCGTGCGGGAGCGCCTCGGCCTTGTCGTCGAGACCGACCAGGTCGAGGACCTCAGGGACCCGCTTGTTGATCAGGTGTCGCGGCTTGCCGATCACCTCGAGCGCGAACGCCACGTTCTCGTACACCGTCTTGGAAGACAGCAGCTTGAAGTCCTGGAACACGTACCCGATCTGGCGCCGTAGCATCGGCACCTTCCAGGGCTTGAGGGTCGCGAGGTTCTTGCCGGCGACGTAGATCTCGCCCTGGTCCTGGTGCTCCTCGCGCGTCAGGAGCTTCATGAGGGTCGACTTCCCCGAACCCGACGGTCCGACGATGAAGACGAACTCGCCCTTGCCGACCTCCACGGTCACGTCCTGCAGGGCGATGACCTCGCCCTTCTCGCCCTTCTTGTAGATCTTGGTGACGCCCTTGAGCGTGATCACGGCGCAACTCTCGACGGATGGACGGGCGGGGTGATGGTCACGGGAGGGTACGGGGAGCGCTGGCTCGACCGGTGACCCCCGCGTCCGGTCGGTGCTGGCTCCGCGAGTCGCGGAGCGTAGCAGCGAGGGTCACGTGTCCTCTCCAGCGGTCTCGGTCGCGCGGCGACGGAGCTCGGCCTCTATGAGCGGGTCAAGGTCACCGTCGAGGACGGCCTGGACGTTGCCGATCTCGAGGTCGGTGCGCAGGTCCTTGACCATCTGGTACGGGTGCAGGACGTAGCTGCGGATCTGGCTGCCGAAACCGACGTTCTGACGCCCTCCGCGCAACTCCTCGAGCTCGTCCCGTCGCTTCTGACGCTCGAGGTCCGCCAGGCGCGCCTTGAGGATGCGCAGCGCGACCGCCTTGTTCTGGTGCTGGCTCTTCTCGTTCTGACAGCTGACGACGATCCCGGTGGGCAGGTGGGTCAGGCGCACCGCCGAGTCGGTCGTGTTGACGCTCTGACCCCCCGGACCCGAGGAGCGGTAGACGTCCACGCGGATGTCATCGTCCGGGACCTGGATCTCGGCATCGACCTCAGGCAGCAGGGGCACGACGTCGACGAGAGCGAAACTGGTCTGGCGCCGGGCGTTGGCGTCGAAGGGTGAGATGCGCACGAGTCGGTGCACGCCGTGCTCGGCCTTCAGCATGCCGTAGGCGTCCTCCCCGTTCACCTCGAAGGTGGTCGACTTCAGCCCAGCCTCCTCGCCGAACTGCTCGTCGTAGACCTCCACCTTGTAGCCGCGCTGCTCGGCCCACCTGGCGTACATCCGCTGCAGCATCTGTGCCCAGTCCATCGCGTCGACGCCGCCCTCACCGGCGTGGACCGAGACGATCGCGTCGGAGTCGTCGTACTCGCCCGAGAGGAGCGTGGCGACCTCCAACGCATCGATGCGTCCCGCGATGGCGTCGAGGCCGCGTGCGACCTCGGCCGCGGAGGCAGGGTCGTCCTCCTCCTGCGCGAGTTGATCCAGGACGTCGAGGTCGTCGAGCTGGGCGACGAGATCGTCGTAGCGCTGGAGCGAGGCCTCAACGCGCGACAGCTGCGTGGTGACGTGCCGAGCGTTGTCGGGATCGTCCCAGAGGGACGGTTCGGTGGCCTGCTGCCTCAGCTGCTCGAGGCGGGCGCGTTTGCCGTCGACGTCAAAGGTAGCTCCGGACGTGCTCCACGCGGCGCCGCTGTTCGGCGAGCCGATCGGCGTGGCTGGTGGCCATCGGAGGGAACTCCTGGGGGACGATGAGAGGGTCGACCGACGATGCTACCCACCACGTCCGGGAACGAGAGGAAGCGGGTGCTCTCCCCTCCGGAAGCACCCGCCTCCTGTGACGACCTCTGCGGTGAGTTCGCGTCCGGTCGCATCTACGAGGTTCGCCAGGCGCACGTCCCTCTCCTGCTGATCGCGATGAGCGTGCGGGGACCGCACGAGCTCGCGCGTGTCCGCGCCCGTGCAACCACCTGCCCTGTCCGCGCGTCCCAACCGGTGACGCGGCAGTGTCCGAGGGGCCCGGGAACGGACTGCCGTCCCCTCGACGACGGTGGTTCGGTGACCTCGTGGAGTCCGGAAGGAAGGGATGACGGTGGAGACGATCCTCGTGGTGATGATCACCGCCATCGCGGGCGGTGCGCTCGTGTCCTGGCTACCTGGCCCCAAGACCCCGGCGGAGTGACGCTCCGGTCGGACGCTGCCCGGGGACGTGTGGCCCCCGCGGCTGGTGCGGCGCGCATCGGTGACGATCCGACCGACCGCGACTCAGAACACTAGGAGGGCGGCAGCTCGCCGGCACCGTCCAGCTGGGGAAGCTCGCCCGTGTCGGGCAACCCGTCGTTGGGGCCGGGGTGCGGTCGGTCCGCAGGTGTGGCGTAGTCGGTGAACGCCTGGACGACGCGGAGCCAGCCACCACCGAGCGCCCGGACGATCGTCAGGAGGGTGGCTTCCGTGCGGATGCGACCGACCGCGCGCTGGGCCACCCGCGCGGGAGCGGTCGGTGAGGGCGCGGACCTCAGGGTCTCCGCCACACCCCGCGACGCCGACGACTCGGCCACGACCGCCCGACACGCGGCACAGTCGGGTACGTGCCGGACCAGCGCGATGACGTCCGACTCCTCGCCGTCCAGCACCCACGCCGCGACGTCCTCTGGAGGTACGCCGGCGGCGCAGACCACGGGTGTCGCCCCGGTGGCTTCCTGATCGCTCACGTCGCTGCCTCCTCCTGGCCGACAGCGTCGTAGCGAGCCAGTGCCGCGGTCAACTCCTGACGCGCACGGAACAGCCGGCTCTTCACGGCCGCCACCGAGGTGTCGAGCACCTCCGCCAGTTCCTCGTAGCTCAAGCCCTCCATCTCACGCAGGACGTAGCAGGCACGCTGCTCGGCAGAGAGCCGCTCGAGCGCGGCGAGCGCCGCCGACAGACGCTCGGCGTCCTCGGTCCGCACCGCGGGGTCGTCCGACCGCACCGCCGTGTCGGGGATCTCGGCAGTGACCCCGCGACGACGGTCCACCCGGTTGAGGGCGAGGTTGGTGACGATCCGGTACAGCCACGTGCTGAAGCGTGCATCGCCCCGGAACCGGGGAAGCGAACGCCACGCCCGCACGAGTGCCTCCTGGGCGACGTCCTCAGCATCGCCGGGATGGCGCGTGATGCGCAGGGCGACCCGGTACGCGCGATCGCGGTGGCGGTGGACGAGCTCCTCGAACGCCGCGACGTCCTCGCCGTCACGGGCACGGACGACGAGTTCGGCGTCATCGAGGTCGGCGAGCGCGGACACGGTGCGAGTCAAGCACTCCGTGCGCCCCGCGCACGGAGTGGCTGGCGGGCGCAACTCGACGTCGACGTCGGTGTCAGACCCCCGGTAGCCCACCCCGCGGCCGCCTTCCCCTCAAGGAGGAGCAAGACCGTGAACCTCGACGCCATCCGCGACGGCCTGACCGAGGCGTGGACCTCCGTGGCCGCCTTCACCCCCAAGCTCGCCGCTGCCGTGGTCATCCTGTTCGCCGGGTGGCTGGCAGCCCGGATCATCCGCACCATCGCGGGCCGCGTGCTCGATCTCGTGCGCTTCGACGAGGTCGTCGAGCGCGCCGGTGTGCACGCTGCGACGGAACGCACAGGTTACGACCCCAAGGGCATCGTGACGGGGATCGTGTACTGGATCGTGCTGTTCGTGACCTTCCAGCTGGCCGCCGAGACGCTCGGCGCGGACCAGCTCTCCGAGCTCCTCGCGGCGCTGATCGGCTTCCTGCCGAACGTGCTCGTCGCCGTGGCCATCATCCTGGTGGCGATGGCGTTCGCGAGCTCCGTGGCGGGCGCGATCCGTGCCAACGTGACCAACGGCGACACCGGGGCCCGCATCGCCTACTGGGCGATCACCGTCTTCGGCGCCGTGGCCGCGCTCAACCAGGTGGAGCTCGCCGAGTCCACCGTGAACATCCTGTTCATCGCTGCTGTCGGGACCGTCGCCGCATCGCTCGTGGTGGCGTTCGGGGTCGGATCCATCCCCGTCGCTCGCGAGCTCGTCGCGCAGTGGACCAGCCGCTCCGAGGTCGAGCAGGTCAAGCGCGTCGCCTGATCCTTACCTTGGCGACGCCGCATCCGCGGCGTCGATCCGGCCCCCGCGATCCCCCCGCGGCCGAGAGCGCGGTCTCGGCCGCTGTGCTTGAGGGGGGACCCGAACCGCGCGACACGGCGCATCCGCGGCGTCGATCCGGCCCCCGCGATCCCCCCGCGGCCGAGAGCGCGGTCTCGGCCGCTGTGCTTGAGGGGGGACCCGAACCGCGCGACACGGCGCATCCACGCCGTCGATCCGGGCCCCGCGACCAGCCGCGGCCGACCGAACGTCACCGGCCCCATCCGTCCGACAACCGGGCGGGTGGGGCCTCTGACGGTCTGCGGCCGGAGCGCGCCTCGTAGGCGGGTGTGCCGACGGCGGTCACCGTCATCGGCTCCGCGCTGGTCTGGAAGAACCGGCTGATGTCGTCGTCGTAGAACGTGAGCCCCGTACCACCCAGGCCGAGCGTGAAGGCGGCCAGCTGGAGCCGCCCCGCGGCGATCCCGCCCTCGAGCTGAGCGACGCGGTAGGCCCTCGCCCCTCCCGCGTCGAGCGCGGCCTCGAGGTCGGCGAGGTGGAAGACGGTGTAGGCACTGTCGCCGCCGAGCTCCTGCTCCAAGCACAGCGTCGTCGTCTCGCCGCGGAAGGCCCCGGGGCGCAGCAGCTCGGGACCGTCGGGCGTCCATCGGTACGCACCCGAGGGGAACCCCTCAACGCTGTGGACCACGAGGTGGTGGTCGGCGAGCAGGTGGTCGCCGTCGGACCAGTCCCCCGGCACCGGCTGGGACGCCACCGCGAGCGGCCACGTGAGCGCGTGGGGGGGGACCTTGTCGTAGCGGAACCGGCGCGTGGAACCGCGTCGCAGGATCACGTCCTCGAGCAGGTCGAAGGTCGGGAGGACGGGCGGCGCGTCGATGACGGTGGTCAGCGTGGACCGCAGGTGGCGGAGGCTCTGTCGCCACGCCGTCACCGCGGTCGCGTTGTCGAGCTCGCCGACATGGTGCTCCCGACCAACCCCCGCGAACTCGCCGACCTCGTCCGACAGCGGCACGGTCTGGACGTCCAGCGGTTCGACCTCGTCGGGGCGCACCCGTGAGCTGCGCGCGGACCGACCGAGCGGGACGACCGCCAGGGCCACCTCCTCCGCACCGTCGATGTCGACCAGATCGCCGACGTGCCGATCGACGAAGCCTGCGCGGACCCGCGCCTCGACCGCGGCCGCCGTGGCGAGACTCAGCACGTGCGCCAGGATCGTGCCAGCGTCCCAGAACAGATGCCGGTAGCCGCGCGCCCCGTACTTCCACGTCGTACGCCACGGGATACCCGTGACGACCAGCGACACCGGAGCGGAGCCCACCTCCTCGTCGACCGCGGCCCGGGCGAGGTCCTGGCGGTGGTCGCCGAGCCGCAACGGGTGCAGGGCGAACTCGTACGGCTCGAAGTGGTACACACCCGCTGGCAGCGGCGGATCACCGTCGAGCTCGCCGCAGACCACGTACAGCTCGATCGGGTACAGAGCACCTGCCGAGGGAGCGGCGCGGAAGTGCAGCGGCTGGCTGCCGCGCACCCACCGACGGGTGACCCCCGCGCTGTAGAAGAGCACGCCCGCCAACCACGCGAGGTCGAGCCGAGCCCGGTTGGGCGGCGCGACCCCCGACAGCGCATCGAGCGCTGGCCAATCGGTCTCGCGCACACCCAGTGGAAGCGGCACCGCACGCAGCGACGGGTAGAGCTTGTAGGGGAAGGGCTGGTTCGCCCAGTCGAGTTCGCGACTGGTCTCGCGCACGCTGCGCCACGTCTGCTTCGTGGCGTCGTGGTAGCTGCGGGCGAACGATCCGGTCATGCCATGCACGGTAGTCGCGGGCAGCGGGCGCCCCGGGTCACGCCCGGGCCGGTGCGCAGCGTCAGTAGGCTCCCGAGAGCATCGACCCCCGGAGCCGTCGTGACCCGCACCGCCGCGTTCGTCCAGCCTGGCCGCAGCATCGAGCGGGCGGCAGCGATCGCCGCCACGGCGGAGCAACTCGGCTACGACACCGTGTTCGACAACCACGTGCTCAGCCGTGATGCGTTCGCGATCCTGGCCCACTACGGGCGCACGACCTCGACCGTTCGACTGGGGACAGGGGTCTACCCCGCGTTCATCACCACACCGGTCGCTCTCGGTCAGCTCGCTGCGTCCATCGACGAGCTCCTCGACAGTCGCCTCGTGCTGGGTCTTGGAACCAGTCACCGCCCCATCATCGAAGGGGTCCACGGGCTCGAGTTCCCGTCCAGCCCCCTGACCGCCATGCGCGAGATCATCGAGGCCCTGCGCCAGCTCTTCACGACCGGATCGCTGAGCTACGAAGGGGAGTACGTCGACATCGGCGGCTTCGGGTTCATGGGCTTCGAACCGCGTGCGGACCTGCCGATCCACCTCGCTGCGCTGGGTCCGAAGATGCTGCAGCTCGCCGGTGAGCTCGCGGACGGCGTGATCCTGTGGCTGTGCGACCCGCGCTACGTGCGGGAGGTGGTCGTCCCCAACGTGCGCCAGGGCGCGGAGCGAGCGGGGCGGGACCCTGGCGACATCGAGATCATCCCCGCGGTGGCATCGTGCCTGACCGACGAGCCCCAGGCCGCCTACGACGCCCAACGGCAGGCGTTGCTGCCCTACCTCAACCTGCCGTTCTACCGCGCGATGCTCGAGGCGTCCGGGTACACGGAGGAGCTCGCCGCGTTCGACGAGCGCTTCGGAGCGGGCGATGTCGACGGGGCCAAGGCGGCGATGACGACGGCGATGCTGGACAACCTCGCTGGCATCGGCACCGTGGACGTGGTCCGCGGCAAGGTCGAGGAGTACCGCGCAGCGGGCGCGACCCTGCCAGCGGTCGGACCGTTCCGAGCGGAAGGCTCATCCGAGCCGGCCGAGACGCTGCGAGCGGCGATCGGCACGTGACCGAGCAGCTGTCATCGCTGCCCAAGGTCGAGCTCCACGTCCACCTCGAGGGTTCGATCTCGGCAGCCACGGCCACCGAGCTGTCCCGGCGCCACGGCGAGGACCCAGACTCGGTCCTCCCGTTGGTGGAGGGCCGCTACCCCGAGCGGTTCACGACCTTCCAGGAGTTCGTCGAGCTGTACCTCGCGGTGACCCGTCAGGTCCGTACGCCTGACGACCTCGCGACCGTCGCGGCGGAGTTCGCGCGGCAGCAGGCGGCGCAGAACGTGCGTTACACCGAGGCGACGTTCACCGCTGCGACCCTCGACGACTTCGGTCTGGACACCGCCGCGATGTGGGAGGCACTGCGCGACGGGCTCGCGGGGCAGGAGACCGACGTGCGCCTCATCGTCGACGCCGTGCGCAACGTGGGACCGCGGTCGGGACACCGCACGGTCGCCCTCGTCGAGGAGGGGCTCGAGATCGGCGCCCCGATCGTCGGTCTCGGGCTAGCTGGGGACGAGAACTCCGCGCCGGTCAGGGACTTCACGATGCTGCGGGAGGCGGCCGACCGGCTCGGACTCGGCCTCACGGTGCACGCGGGCGAGACCGGTCCGGCCTCCAACATCCGCGAGGCACTCGACGACATCGGCGCCGACCGCATCGGCCACGGTGTCGCCGCCGTGAACGACCCCCAACTGCTCCATCGCTTGGTGGCCGAGCAGGTCGTGCTCGAGGTCTGTCCGTCGTCCAACGTCGTCCTGCAGGTGGTCCCCGACCTCGACGATCACCCGTTCCCACAGCTGTGGAGACGCGGGGCGAACGTCACCATCAACAGCGACGATCCCCCCTTCTTCGCGACCACCCTGACGGATGAGCTGGCCCACGCCGCCAGGCTCGCGGCTCTCGACGACGCCGACCTCGCCGAGCTCCAGCGCCGCGCCGCGCGCGGGGCTTTCTGCGAGGACGAGCTGCGGTCGACGCTCTTCGCGCAGATCGACGCGTGGGAGCGCAAACGCGGTCGCGAGTGCGCCACCCGACTGACGTGAGGTCAGCCGGCGGTGATGACGACATCGAACGCGAGCAGCTCCGAGCCGGATGCGGCCGGGCCGTGCTGGGCCGACTGTGCGTGGCCCTTGGTGAACGCATCCGACGCGACCCAGGCCTGGAACGCGTCCTCGGACGCCCAGCGCGTGTAGACGAACCACCGGTTGGAGTCGTCAGTCGGGCGGAGCAGCTCGAAGCCCTCGAACCCGTCGACCTTCTCGATCTCGCCGGCACGGTTGCGGAAGCGCTCCTCGAGCATCGACGTCATCTCGTCGGGGACCTCGAGCACGTTGATACGGACGACGCTCACACGGTGGGCTCCGGTCGGGGCTGGCCAGGCTAGTAGCCTCGACGGGTGGCCAGAACCGACGAACCCTTCGATCGTGAGACGTACCGCACCGCGTGGGCGGCGCTGTCGTTCAGGGAGCGTCGGCAGATCCTCAAGGCGGTCAACCGCGGCAGGGCCGTCCACGATCGACGGGACGCACGGTTCGCGATCGGGGCGGCGCGGACGCAGCAGAAGTTCTGGCGCTGGATCTGGCTGATCGGTCCCGGCGTCGCGCTGGCCCAGGTCGGGCGGGGCGTCGCGGTGTTCGTCACGAACCTGCTCGTGGCGACGCTCGTCCTCGGCGGCATGTCGTGGTGGTTCTACACGCGGGCCAAGCGCGCCGAGGCGGTGAACCTCGAGCTGTTGCAGGGGACGAGGGGGAAGGCGAAGGGGGGCACCAAGGAGTCCCCCGGACGCCCGGTGGCCACCGGTGATCACCTCCCCGGAGGAGGACGCCCGCCTCCGATCGAGAAGCACGACGAGTTCCGTCCCGATCCCAACACGAGCCGCAAGAAGGTCAAGCGCCGACGCAAGCGCCAGTGAACTTCGGTACGGCCGGAGCGAGGGCGCGGCCGGGTGTTCGCCGGTACTACACCAGTCGTCGCGCGACCTCGGTGACGTGGTCGACGGTGAAGCCCAGCTCCTCGGCGATCCGCTCCCACGGCGCAGACGCCCCGAAGCGGTCCAGTCCCACGATCGCCCCGTGGTCACCGACCCATCGCTCCCACCCGAAGGGGGAGGCCGCCTCGACCGCGACTCGCTTGGTGACCTGTGGAGGCAGCACCTCCTCGCGGTACGCGACCGGCTGGGCCGCGAAGCGCTCCCAGCACGGCAGCGACACGACCCGCGCCCCGACACCGTCCGCCTCCAGGCGCTCGGCGGCACCGATGCAGAGCTGCAGCTCGGAGCCGGTGCCGATCAGGATGATGTCGGGCGTGCCGTCGCAGTCCCGGCGGACGTACCCGCCGCGGGACACCGCTTCGGGGTCGATCGGACCGAGGTCAGGGACCCCCTGGCGCGTCAGGGCGATGACCGACGGGCTGCTGCCCGACTCGAGTGCGGCTGCCCACGCCCCGACGACCTCATGGCCGTCGGCGGGGCGGAACACCTGCAGGTTGGGGATGGCGCGCAGGGCGGCGAGGTGCTCGACGGGTTGGTGGGTCGGGCCGTCCTCGCCGAGGAAGACCGAGTCGTGGGTCATCACCCACACCACCCGCAGCCGACTCAGAGCCGAGAGGCGGATAGCGGGCCGGGCGTAGTCGGTGAAGATCAGGAAGGTGGCGGCGTACGGGATGATCCCGCCGTGCAGGGCCATGCCGTTGCTGATCGCAGCCATCGCGTGCTCGCGGACGCCGAAGCGCAGGTTGCGCCCCGACGGGTCGCCCGCGCTGAAGTCGCCGGCACCCTCGACGTCGGTGTTGTTCGAACCGGCGAGGTCGGCGCTGCCGCCGAACAGCTCCGGGACGGCGTCGGCGATGGCGTTGATGACCTTGCCCGAATGCTTGCGGGTCGCGGCCGCACCCTCGATCGTCGGCAGCGCGTCACGCCAGCCTTCGCGCAGCCGTCCGCTCAGTCTCCGCTCGAGCTCGTCCGCGAGCTGCGCGTGCTCGTCGCGGTACGCCGCGAGCCGCTGCTCCCACACACGCCTGGCCTCGCCGCCGCGCGTCCGCGCGTCGAGGTGCTCGCGCACCTCGTCGGGGACGGTGAACGGCTCGTCGTACTCCCAGCCGAGGTTGGCCTTGGTGACCGCGACCTCGTCGGCGCCCAGCGGGGCGCCGTGCGTCGCCGCGGTGCCGGCCTTGTTCGGTGAGCCGAAGCCGATGACGGTGCGCACAGCGACCAGGCTCGGACGATCGTCGTTCTCGGCCCGCTTGACCGCGGCGCGGATCGCGTCGAGGTCGTTGCCGTCCTCGACCCGGTCGGTGTGCCAGCCGTAAGCGTCGAAGCGCGCGAGGACGTCCTCGCTGAACGCGAGGTCGGTGGCGCCGTCGATGGTGATGTGGTTGTCGTCGTAGAGGTAGACGAGGTTGCCCAGGCGCAGGTGGCCGGCGAGCGATGCCGCTTCCGACGCGACCCCCTCCATGAGGTCGCCGTCCGAGACGATGGCGTAGATGCGGTGATCGAACAGGTGGTGATCGCCCCGGTCGAACTCCGCCGCCAGGCGGCGCGCGGCGAGCGCCATGCCCACACCGTTGGCGAAGCCCTGACCCAGCGGACCCGTGGTGGTCTCGACGCCCGGCAGGAGGAAGTTCTCGGGGTGGCCCGCCGTGGGCGCGTCCCACTGACGGAAGTTGCGGATGTCGTCGAGCGTTGGCCGCTCGTACCCGGTGAGGTGGAGCATCGAGTACAGCAGCATCGAGCCGTGGCCAGCCGACAGGACGAACCGGTCGCGCCCGGGCCAGCCCGGCTCGGCCGGATCGAAGCGCATGGCCTCGTGGAACAGCACGTAGGCCAGCGGGGCGGTGCCCATCGGCATGCCGGGGTGCCCCGAGTCGGCGGCCTGGACGGCGTCCATGGCGAGCGTCCGGATGGTGTTGATGGCGAGCTGGGTGGTATCGGCCTGCGACACGCTCGGCTCCGGGTCGGGTGTCCTCAAGCCGACCGTAGCCGCGCCGACGACAACCTCTGAGCCAGCTGGCAAGCTGGGCAGACGAGCGGTCAGGCCGGTCCCAACCCACCGGTCCGACGGGATCGAAGGGGAGCACGGTGGACGAGTTCGGAGACGGCCTGTCGGACGGCGATGACCGAGGAGCATCAGCTGGGGTGGATCACTACGCCGCTCTTGGGGTGGACCGTCGCGCGAGCGCCGACGAGGTGTCGGAGGCGTACGGCCGTCGAGTCGCCGAGCTCCGTGCTCGCCAGCTAGCGGAGAACGATCCGGCCCGGCTGACCGCCACCGAGATCGAGCTCGATCGCGTCGAGGAGGCGTGGCGCGTGCTGTCGGACCCGTCGGCGCGCACCTCGTACGACGTCTCGACGACGTTCGGCGCGGGTGGCGGCACGGGTGCAGGCGACGATCCGGTGGCCTGGCAGCCCGAGGCCGGCGACTCGACGACCTCGACGCGCACCCGGTTGTTCCTGGTCGTCGCGGCCATCGCCATCCTCGGCGTCGTGGTTACGGTGTTCTTCGCCGGCGGGGCGGAGCGTGACGACGAGGGCGAGCTCGTCAGCTCCGGGACCTTGCAGGTCACGGATCTGCAGGTGGGAGACTGCTTCGACAGCACCATCGACGAGACCGTGGGCGAGACCGTCGAGGTCCAGGGCGTGGATGCCATCCCGTGCGGAGAGCCGCACCGCAACCAGGTGTACGCGATCAGGGAGCTGCCGGACGGGGCGGACGCTCCCTTCCCCGGGGACGACGCCGCCTTCGAGTCCTCGGGGCTGCTGTGCCTCGAGACGTTCGAGGATTTCGTCGGGCTGGCCTACGAAGAGTCCGTGCTCGACATATCGGTCGTGTACCCGAGCGCCGACACCTGGGGAACGGGTGACCGCGAGGTCGTCTGTGCCGTCTACGACCCGGCCGGACCCGTCACGGGGTCCCTCGAGGACGCGATGCGGTAGGTCCACACCCGCACGCGGCCGCGCGGACGGCAACGACCGCGCACCCGTCCCCACGTGGGGCGAGGCCTATGCTCGGCGTCCGAGCCAGGACCGGAGATCGCCCCGATGCCGAACGCGAACGCGGTGACGTTCCGCGTGGCGCTCGAGAACGCGCCGGGGATGCTGTCGCGCGTCACCGAGTCGATCGACGCGGTCGGCGGCGTCGTTCGTTCGGTCGATCTCGTCAACGCCCAGCGCCACGTGATGATCCGCGACATCACGGTGGAGGGCGAGGACGAGGACGACATCGCCCGTGTGGCCGCCGCTCTCGATGCGGTCGAGGGGTGCACGCTCCTGGCGATGACCGATGACGTCATCGAGGCCCACCTCGGCGGGAAGATCGCGATCGAGAACCGGCGCCAGATCCGTGATCGCGAGGACCTCGCGCTCGTGTACACGCCGGGGGTGGCCAAGATCTGCAACATCATCGCCCAGAACCCGGTCGAGGCGTACCGGCTGACCATCAAGTCGAACGCGGTTGCCGTCGTCACCGACGGGTCGGCGGTGCTGGGGCTGGGCGACATCGGCCCGCTCGCAGCCCTCCCGGTCATGGAGGGCAAGGCGATGCTCTTCAAGAGTTTCGCCGACGTCGACGCCTACCCCATCCTCGTGGACGAGCGCGATCCCGACGTGTTCGTCGACACCGTGGCCCGCATCGCGCAGGGGTTCGGCGGCATCAACCTCGAGGACATCGCCGCGCCCCGTTGCTTCGAGATCGAGGGCAAGCTCCGGCAGCGTCTCGACATCCCGGTGTTCCACGACGACCAGCACGGAACCGCGGTCGTCGTGCTGGCGGCCCTCCTCAACGCCGTCCATCTCGTCGGCAAGGAACTGGCCCAGCTCAGGGTCGTCGTACAGGGGGTCGGGGCGGCTGGTGTCGCGGTCACGAACCTGCTGCTCGCCGCTGGCGTGACCGACATCGTCCCCGTCGACCGAGACGGCATCGTCGAGCCCAAGCGCAAGGGCAACGACCCGATCCGGTTCCGGCTGGCGAAGCAGACCAACCCCCGCGAGCTCACGGGGGGGCTGGCGGAGGCGCTCGCGGGAGCGGACGTGTTCATCGGTGTCTCGGGCCCGCGCTCACTGCCCGCGGAGCTGCTGCCGACGATGGCTGACGCTGCGATCGTCTTCGCGCTCGCGAACCCGGTCCCCGAGATCATGCCCGAGGAAGCCCGTCCGCACGCACGGGTGGTGGCCACAGGGCGGTCGGACTACCCCAACCAGATCAACAACGTGCTGTGCTTCCCGGGCCTGTTCCGGGGATTGCTCGACGCGGCGGCGACCAAGATCACCGACGAGATGAAGCTCGCCGCCGCGCGGGCTATCGCCGAGATCGTGGGTGAGGAGGCGACCGAGGACTACATCATCCCCTCACCGTTCGATCGCTCCGTAGCCGAGGCGGTCGCGCTCGCCGTCGCCGAGACCGCCCGCGCCCAGGGCCACGTCCGCCCCGGCTCGCAGGGCTCGCTCGAGGAGGAGGCCAAGATCCACGCCCACGAGGCCGCCCGCCGCGCCGTCGAGGCCGCCACCTGACGAGCGGGTGCAGATGGACCCGCCTGGCGGGTCCCGATGCACACGCTCGAGGCGCGCACTCCGCAGCGGGTGCAGATGGACCCGCCTAGCGGGTCCCGATGCACACGCTCGATCTAGATCAGGGGGGGTGGGGAGCCAGTGCGGGGCGCGGTGAAGCGGCCCAGGCCGGCCTCGCGCGCCACCTCCGGCTCGCCCATCCGGCGGCTCGACCACAGCACCATCGCGGTCATCACCAGCAGCGCTGCCGCCGCGGTCAGCGCGCCCCGACGGTCGCGCTCGTCCAGCTCCTCCTGCGACACCGCCACGGGTCGAGCGTCACCCGGCGGGGCGGCCGGAGCGATGGGCTGGTCAGGATCCGCTACCACGGGCGCCTGCGGCTGAGGTTGGGGTTGAGGCTCCGCCGGGACCGCCGGAGGTGGCACCGCCGTTCCGCCGCGGGGCGCGGGCGCAGGCGGAGGCGGCGGGGCGGGCGCCTGCGTCGGCTGACGCTGGGGTTGGGGCTGCGGTTCCGGCTCTCCCCGCGCTGCCGGAGGAGGGGGCGGAGGCGGCGCGGTCGACCGGGTCGCGAGTGCGCTCGCATCGGGCGGCTCGAACGACACCTGGAACGCCCCGGGGTCCCCGGCCGGCACGATGATCGCGTCGAGCACACCCTCCGCCGGGAAGCCCGAGACGTCGAACATCCAGGTGGCACCATCCTCGCTCAGCTCGCCGGGCGCCTCGCCGAGGTCGCACGCGGGAGCAGGGCGCGAAGGCCACGCGCCGGCGTGGGCCGACGACCACCGCACACTCGACGGGCACGCCACCAGCGACGCGATGCCCTGCTGGTCGGCGACCGTCAGGGTCAGCGTGAGCGGCGTCTCGTCGGTGAGGACGAAACGGACACCACCGATCGCGGTAGCGCCGTCCGGCGCGGTGCCGACGGCGAGTCCACCCTCGGGGACGTTCGGGGGTGGGGGCAGCCCGACGATGCCGGTCTGGGCTCGCCACCACCAGCCAACGGCATCGACCGCGGCTGCAGCGGTCGCGGCGCCGGGGAGCAGGACGAGCGCGGCGGCGAGTAGCGGCGGGACGAGTCGACGAGCCATCACGCCTCCTTCCCGGAGCGCCGGATGGCGGCGAGGTTCCCACCGAGGTAGGACGCGACGACCCGTTCGTCGGTCGTGACCTCAGCCGGCGATCCCTCCGCGATGAGCCTTCCGAGCTCCATGGCGATCATGCGGTCGCTGAGGGACGTGATCAGCGACATGTCGTGCTCGATGACGAGGAGGGCGCATCCCACCTCGTCGCGTAGACGCTTCAGCAGGGGCACGAGCGCCTCCGCCTCCCGCTGCGCGATGCCGGACGAGGGCTCGTCTAGCAGGAGCACCTCGGGGTCGTGGGCCATCACCATGCCGAGGTCCACGATGCGTCGCGTCCCGGTCGACAGCTCGCGGACGAACTTGTTGCGGTACGCCCCGAGACCGAGCAGCTCGACCAGGTCGTGCACCGACCAGGCCACGTCGATCTCCTGGTCGGCCGCTCCGGGGAGGCCGAACGCAGCAGCGACGTGGTCGCGGTGCACGAGGTGGCGCTCGAGTCCGAGCGCGAGGTTCTCGGCGACCGTGAGCGACGGCGCGAGGCGCGCATCCTGGAACGATCGGCCCAACCCGAGCCGTGCCCGCTTGTGGGGGGACAGGTCGGTGATGTCGCGCTCACCGAACACGACGCGACCCTCATCGGGTCGGAGGAAGCCGCTGATCACGTCGAACAGCGTCGTCTTCCCCGCACCGTTCGGGCCGATGATGCCCAGGATCTCGCCGCGCCCCACCGTCAGGGTGGCGCCGTCGACCGCGCGGATCCCGCCGAAGGTTCGGGTCAGGTCGAACACGCCGAGCGCCGCCCCGTCGCTGGTGCCGACGATCTCCGTGGTCGCGTCGGGATCGAGGCGGACCCTGGCCTGGTCGCCGTCGCCGTTGCCCGCGGTCGTGACCCGCGCCCCGGCCAGGAAGACCGAGCGGACGATGTCGTCGCGTTCGATCAGCTCCGCCGCCGGGCCCTCGAACCGGATCTCGCCCTTCTCCATGAAGTAGGCGCGGTCCGAGATCGTCAGCGCCACGTTCACCGACTGCTCGACGATCACGATGGCGGTCCCCTCGTCCCGGATGCGCCGCACGACACCGAGGAGCTCCTCGACGATGGCGGGTGCGAGTCCGAGCGACAGCTCGTCGATGAGCAGCAGCTTCGGGCGCTGGATGAACGCCATCGCCAGTCCGAGCATCTGCTGCTCGCCGCCGCTGAGGTTCCCGGCGATCTGGCCGCTGCGCTCGCGGAGGATGGGGAACAGCTCGAGGACCTCGGCGGTGGCGTCCTCCACGTACGCCGGTTCGTCTCGGTGTTGCCACGCGGCGAGACGGAGGTGCTCGGCCACCGTGAGCGTCGGGAACACGGCACGCCCACCCGGCACCTGCACGATCCCGAGCTCGGTGGTGCGGTTGGCGTCGGCGTGCGTGACGTCGCGACCGTCGAAGAAGATCGCCCCGTGGTTGGGATCGGTCAGGCCGCTGATCGCGCGGAGCAGCGTCGACTTGCCCGCCCCGTTGGTCCCCAGCAAGGCGACGATCTCGCCATGCTGGACCTCGAGGTCGACTCCGAACAGGACCTGGATCTGGTCGTACGCCACGCCCACGTTGCGGCAGCTGAGCAGTGCCGGCGTACCCGTCGCCTCGAGCGTCCGGCGCAGCTCCGCCGCGACCACGAGAGCCCCCTCGGCCTGGCCCACGTCCGCCGCGACGAGCGACCGGGCGGACCGGGCGATCAGCCCCGCGAGAGCGACGTCGACGGCGAGCACGGTGAAGGCGGTGCGGTACCCCTGTGCGTCGCCGATGGCGAACAGAGCCACGGACGCGAGCGCCCCGGCGGCGAGGAACAGGATGGCCCACGCGTAGGCCTGGGAGCGGACGCGTGGGGGGGCGACGCGACCGACGAGGGGGAAGTAGGCCGGCTGGAACGAGCCCGCCCCGAACGCCCCGATCGCCATGGCGAGCAGCGAGACCGCCGACCACGGGGCGACCGCCATGACGACCAGGCCGGCCGCCAACCACACCCCCGACAACCCGGTGATCGTGGCCAGAGCAGACGTGTGTCCCTCTGCCTCAGCGCGATCGGCGTACCGGAGCCCGAGGATCAGTCCGACGACGACCCCCGTGGACCACAGGAACACGACCGCACCGCGACCGACCGAGGCGTAGCCGTACTCCTGCTCGTAGAAGAGCGCGAGCAGCGGCGGGATGGAGATGATGGCCAAGCCGAGCAGCAGCGACGCCGTCCAGAGCCGCCTCAGGGTCGGCACGCCCCAGAGCTGGCGGCGCGCCTCGCCGAACGCGATGGCGCCCTCGGCCGCTGCCTCCTCCGCCAGCGCCGGATCGATCGTCTCTCCCCGCGCGGGCTCCCGTAGCCGGACGACGGCACCGATGAGGACGAAGGTCGGGATGGCGAGCAGGAAGAACGCCCACTCCCAGCCGAGCGAGGCGGCGATGACCCCGGCCACGACACCGGCGAGTCCGCTGAGCGGGTTGGCGAGGCGGTGAAGGAAGAAGACCCGCGGCAGCACGCGCTGGTCGTAGTAATCGTTGAGCAGGCTGGGGTGCACGACCTCGTTGACGATGCGACCGATACCACCGAGCAGCCGGACGAGGAACAGCAGCGCGACGGTGGGGACCAGACCCGTGAGGACCGACATCGAGCCCCACAGGATCGCGGCTCCGGTCGCGATGCGGACGCGGTTGGCGCGATCCGCGACGACCCCGATGGGCAGCGCGGCGACCAGGATGAACGCCCCGGCCACGACCGAGATCGCCCCGATCCCGGTATCGGTGAGGTCGAACGCATCACGGATCTCGGGCGACAGCGCGGCGAAGGCGAAGCGGTCGAACTCGTCGACGAGGTTGAGCCCGAACAGCACGAGGAGCGGGCCAGCGGCGGCACCACCGGTCAGTCGCTGGAGTCGGTTACGCGCGCTCACGCGTCATCCTCTCCGCGCCCGGCTGCCACCAGGAGCTCGTGGGTCTCGTCCTGGTCGACGGCGCGCACATCCGCGACGAGGCTGGGCACGACGAGCCCGCGACGTCGCGCGACCCAGCGCAGGAACCGGTCGCGGAGCCGCAACGCCGCCTCGGCGAAACCGCCCGGGAGGAGCATGAGCACCAGCAGGACGCCGATACCCGTCGTGAGCACCCGGATGAGGTCGACGTCGCGCAAGCCGGGGATCTGCGGCAGCCCCTCGAGGAAGAGCGCCCCGAAGATCGGTCCGAGCAGGGAGCCGATGCCGCCGATCACGGTCATGACGAAGAGCTGGATCGACTGCTCGGGAGGGAACGCCCCCGCTGCCACGGTGCCGAGCTGGTAGACGATGAGGGCCCCGGCTACGGCGGCGATGAACCCGGAGATCGCGAACGCGGTGAGGCGGGTGACCGCGGGGCTGACGCCGTAGGCCTGGAGGGTCGGCTCGTTGTCACGGAGCCCGATCAGGACCCGCCCCGACCGGTACCGCCGCAGCGACCGCGCCACCATGAGCGCGAGCAGCAGGAAGACCAGACAGACCCAGTAGTACTTCACCTGCCCGGGCACGGTGACGCCGGCCACCTCCGACTCCGCGCCCAGGTCGATGCGTCCCCACAACACCGGTGGGCGCACGAACGAGAAGTCCCCGGGCAGCAGCCAGGCGAAGTACTCCCGTCGCAGCACGAAGTGCTCGACGGCGAACGCGAACGCGAGCGTCGTCACGGCGAGGAACAACCCCTGGATGCGGAGCGCCGGCAGGCCGATCACGATGGCGACGGCTGCACCGGCGAGGCCCGCGACCACCAACGTGACGAAGAAGTCGACCCCGTGGTTGGCCGCGAGCCCGCCGGCGACGGCGGCCCCGATGCCGCTGACCGCGTACTGTCCGAGGCTGATCTGTCCAGCCCAGCCGGTGAGGATCACGAGCGACACTCCCACCATGGCGTACACGACGGCGGTGATCGCGAAGCCGGTCCGCGCGGTACCGATGAGCCATGGGATCGCGAGCGCGAAGGCGACCGCCAGACCGACGAGCGCCGTGCGCGACCACCGGACCTCTCGTAGGGAACGCAGCTCTGGGGGCACGGGGCGCAGCGAGCGGACCGCCTCCCAGGTCGACGCCGCGACGTCGCGGGCACGCTCGCCCCGGCGTCGTTGCAGCAGGAGCGCCCCGAGGATCACCAGCAGCATGGTCGCGAGGGCCAGCGAGTTGCGTCGGGTGGCGAAGATGACGGTGTTGTCGACCATCCCGATCAGGATGCCGGCGATCAGCGCGGTCGGCAGGTGCTCCATCCGCGCGATGACCGCAGCGGCGAGACCGAACAGCAGGAAGATCGGGCCGACGAACCCTTCGAGGCTCAGGCCGACGAGGGGGGCGCGGAGGAACACCGCGAGGGCAGAGACGAAGCCGGCTAGCGCCCAGACGATCGTCGTGACACGCGCCACAGGGATGCCGAGGAGTCCCGCACGATCCCGGTTCTCGGCCGAGGCGCGGACCGCGATGCCGATGTCGCTGCGACGAAAGAACACGCCGAGGCCGACCACGGTGATGATCGCGATGACGATGGCGGCGACGTGGTCACCGAAGAAGCGTGTCAGCCCCACGTTGAAGGTCAGGTCCCGGAACGGAGTGGGGAACTCGTCGGGGGTGAGGACCTGGAGCTGCCCCGGCAGCCACACCTTCACGTAGAACTCGAGCACCAGCAACAGGAACCCGATGCCGATGGTCGCGACCGTGAGGACGAGCCGCGACGCGTCCCGGAAGCGACGGACGAGCACGACCTCCGTGCCGGCACCGAGCAGAGCACCGCCGACGACGACGATCGGGACCACCCAGAGGTAGGACACGCCCTGGCGGGCGATCAGCAGCAGCGCGATCACCGCGGGCACGGCGCCGAGCTGCGCCTGGGCGAAGTTGATGACACGGTTGGCGCGGTAGACGAGGATCAGACCGATGGCGACGAAGGCGTAGAGCGACCCGACGACCGCACCTTCAAGGATGATGCCGCGTGGGATGGGCCGGGGACCCAAGCCCTTCTCGAGGGCCGCGACATCGACGAACGGCACGTCGATCGTCCCGAACGCGACCTGGGCCGCGATCTCGATGCCAAGGACGTAGGCGATGAGACCGCGCAGCACCAAGCCCGTGACCCTGCCGCG
This sequence comes from Actinomycetota bacterium, assembly GCA_019347575.1. Lineage (NCBI taxonomy): Bacteria > Bacillati > Actinomycetota > Actinomycetota bacterium. The sequence goes on from JAHWKY010000034.1 coordinate 37,507, forward strand.
CCAGAGCGAGCGGGCGATCCCACGCGCTCCGCCTCTGGGCAGCGTGGCCGGAGGGTTCACGTCGTGCCGACGGGGACGCGCAGCTCGGTGTCGAGCTCGCCGTGCGTGTAGCGGCGGCCGCCATCGAGCGCGACGTACGCACCGGGACGACCATCGACCGTGCTCGACGCCTGCTCGTCCCAGTAGACGATCTTGACGTCCGACAGGACCGTGTAGTCACCGGTCCCCATCCGGTTGAGCACCTTGGTCGGGTCGCCACCGGACTCCGCCCAGCCACCCCGGTCCGGGAGGTTGAGCATCCCACGTTCGACCGACAGGGGGTTGAGGTCAGGGCCCGCGACCTGGAGCATCGCGCCCATCAGCTGGTAGTACGACCACGGCAGGTTGCACGACACGCACGCGTTGCCCGACCTGCCCTGGTCCTGCCACACGATCGTGGCATCCGACTCGCTGTGCGGCGGCTGGATCTGCAGGTGGCTCGGGCCGAAGGCGTGCTGCCACTGCGACTTGTCGTACAGCCGCCCGAGCTTGTCGAAGTCGATCAGGCCCGAGCCGGCGAGCAGGTTCTCGGGGAAGTACTCGTTGCGGGTCTGGTTGTTCGTGCGGAACACGGGCGTGATCGGGTCGCACATGCAGACGACCGTGGTCACCTTCTCGGCGATGAAGGACTGGGTGTTCGCCGACGCCTGTTGCGTGCTGCGGCTGATGTCCTGGTCGTAGCCGACCAGCACCGGCTCCTGCGCGTCGCAGTCGGAGACGATGTCGACCAGCCGCTGCGCCGACCGCATCGTCGCCTCGGTGTCGGGCGTCAGGATCCCGAGCCTCCTGGGCACCTGCCCGCGCGCCCCGATGGTGCGGTGGATGATCGCGCCGGTGTGGGTGGCGTTCTGGTTGGCCATCTTCTTGCAGTAGTACTCGCCGATGAACTCGGCGGTCCGGGTGCCGTCCATGAACACGTCGTAGCGGAACGGCCGGCGACCGCTGAAGAACGAGTCGTCGTGGTGCCAGCCGCCGAGCGAGATGACTCCCTCCGACGCCAGGAAGTCGAAGACCTCGCCGTAGGTCGGCACCTGCCAGATGACGGCGAAGGGCCGCACCGTGTCGAGCATCGTGCGCATCTCGTTGAGGCAGCCGTCCACGTTGGGCGGTGTCTCGGGACAGTTCGGCGCGGGATGGGGGATCAGGTCGAGCTTGCGCCCGTAGAACTCGTAGTGCTCGTTGAGGAAGTCCTCGGCCACCTGGGTGAAGACGTTCTCGTTCTCACGGGTCTCGCGGAGTCCCTCGGCGGACAGGATCCGACTCACGGCCTCGTTGCGCTGCTCCTGGAACACCACGACCTTGACGGTGTCAGCCGCCACACCCTGGTACGTGCTGCCGCCGTTGTCGCCCTCCCACTTCGGAACGCACGGCGGCGCGTAGTACAGCAGCTCGGTCTGCCGACCTTCGGCCGAGCAGTGGCTGGTGTCCCCCGCGGGTTGGGTCGGCTCGCCGGTGGTCGCCCCGGTGGTCGCGCCGCCGGTCGCGCCGCCACTGGTTCCTCCCGTCGTCCCACCGGTGGTGGCGTCACCCGTCGTCCCGCCTGTGCCACCGGTCGTCCCGCTGGTCCCCGTGCCGGTCGTGCCCCCGCCAGGAGGCGTGACGGCCTCGCCGGGCGCCGTGACGAACGGACTCGAAGCGGGAGTCGGGGCGGCCGTCGCCGTTGGCAGCGACGGCTGCTCCTCGTCCAGGGTCGGAGCCGTGCCGATCTCGACCTGCTGCGGTGGTCGGGACGGTGCGAAGGCGACGAACATCGCCTGCACGAGGACGAACGCGAGCAGCGGTCCGTAGAGCTTGAGCGGCGATCCGCGCACAGCCGGCTCCCAACGGTGGATGACGTGCACGTCAGGCCGGGAGCATGCCACAGCTAGCCCCGACGTGACCGCCCCCCTCCGCGCTGGCACATCGCACCCTCGGAGGGTGCGATGTACCAGCATCGAGGGGAGGGCCTACGTTGGGTGCAGCAGCGGATGGAGCAGCGGTGACCGATGTCCTCGAGGTCGCGGATCGGCTGTGGCGCGGCGAGAGCCGCGTTGAGGACCACCATCCCCTCACGCAGTTCACCGGCGTCACCGACGTGCTCGAAGGCGTCGGTTTCATGCAGGTGATGTCCAACGTGTGCGCGTTCCGGACCGACGCGGGACTGGCGCTGGTGGACACCGGAACGCCGTACACCGCGGAGCACGTCCACGCCTCGCTGCGCCGGTGGACCGACGCCCCGCTGCACACGGCCGTGTTCAGTCACGGCCACATCGACCACGTCTTCGGCGTCGCGCCCTTCGATGAGGAAGCGACCTCCGAGGGGCGGCGACCCCCGACGGTGTACGGGCACGAGGCCATGGTGGCTCGCTTCGACCGCTACGTGATGACGGCGGGCTGGAACGCCGCGATCAACGCGCGCCAGTTCCAGATCGAGGGCCTCGTGTGGCCAACCGAGTACCGCCACCCGGACGTCACCTACCGTGAGCGGATCGAGGTGGATCTCGGGGGCGAGATCTTCGAGCTGCACCATGCACGGGGCGAGACCGACGACCACACCTGGACGTGGATCCCGTCACGTCGCGTGCTCTGTACCGGCGATCTGTTCATCTGGGCCACCCCCAACGCCGGCAACCCCCAGAAGGTGCAGCGCTACGCGTGGGAGTGGGCCGAGGCGCTGCGGACGATGGCGACGCTCGACGCCGAGGTGCTGCTGCCCGGTCACGGGTTCCCCGTCGTCGGTGCCGACCGGGTGAGGCAGGCGCTGCACGACACCGCCACCCTGCTCGAGTCGCTGCACGACCAGACCGTGGCGTTGATGAATGAGGGCGCGACCCTCGACGAGGTGATCCACACCGTGACGGCGCCACCTGCGCTGGTCGAGCGCCCCTACCTGCGACCGGTCTACGACGAGCCCGAGTTCATCGTCCGCAACATCTGGCGCCTCTACGGCGGCTGGTACGACGGCAACCCGGCGCATCTCAAGCCGGCTCCGGACGCGCAGGTCGCGGAGGAGGTCGCGCGTCTGTCGGGCGGGGCGCGGACGCTCGCCGAACGTGCGACCGAGATCGCGGACAATGGTGACCTGCGGCTCGCGTGCCACCTCGTCGAGTGGGCGGTGCAGGCCGCACCCCACGATCATCTCGTGCGAGCCACCAGAGCCGACGTGTACGCCCGCCGCCGCGACGAGGCCACGTCGACGATGGCCAAGGGCGTCTACGGCTGGGCGGCGAAGGAGTCGTCCCCGGACGCTCCGGTGGGTTAGCCCTTCTTCGTGGCTTTCTTCCTCGTCGTCTTCGTCGCGGCTGATCCCGCGGTGAGCGCGTCGCGGATCTCACGCAGCAGCACGAGGTCCTCGGGGTCCGCCGCCTCCTCCGGCACAGCCGGATCGGTCGTGCGTTCCTTGAAGGCGTTGTAGGCCTTCACCACGAGGAACATCACGAACGCGACGATGAGGAAGTTGATGAAGGCCTCGACGAACGCCCCGACCGATCCCGCGTCCTCCTTGCCGAAGGTTCCGAACCCGGAGAGATCCTCGACGTCCCCGACCAACGCGATGAGCGGGCTCACGATCCGCTCGGTGAACGCTGCGACCACGGTGGCGAAGGCGACACCGACCACGAACGCCACCGCGATGTCGACGAAGTTGCCCTTGTTGACGAAGTCCTTGAACTCCTGCATCACGGCCTACCCCCTGCTCGATGGACCGTCGCGATGGCGGCCGGTCAGAGCCTAGAGAGCCAGCGCGTGATCTCGTCCGAACGCTGGCGGAACACCTCGCTGGCGGAGCGCCGGACCCCGTCGGGGGCGCGCGTCCCCGCGATCTGCAGCGAGTGGTCACCGCCGTCGATGGTCAACAACGTGCTGGGCCCGCCGAGTTCGGGGCGATGCTCCTCGAGGAGCGTGAGGTCGCAGAAGGGGTCGTTGGTGCCTTGCAGGAACAGCGCCGGGACACCGATACGAGGCCAATGCTCGACGCGCAGCCGCTCCGGCTTGCCAGGAGGGTGGAGGGGGTAGCCGTAGAACAGCAGACCGTCTGCGTCGAGTCCGTCCGCGACGGCGAGTGACGCGACCCGGCCGCCGTAGCTCTTGCCGCCCACGACCCAGCCGCGCCGTGGCGCGACGCGTCCACGGGCAGCGGCGAGGATCGCGGCGAGGTGCGGGGCGCTGCGTTCCGCCTTCGGCGGCCCTCCCTTCCCGCTCTCGCGGTAGGGGAGGTTGATCCGGACCGTCAGGTGGCCGCCGTCAGCGATCACGTTGGCCAGCGCCACGAGACCGTCGCCGTCGAGGTCGCCACCGGCTCCGGGTGCGAGCAGCACGGCCACGCCCCGTGCCCGGCCAGGGCGGTGGATCACAGCGGTGACGTCGGCGACCGGTGCATCCTCGACCGCGAGGCGAAGCCGCTCGACCATCACGCCTCGACCTCGGTCCGCGCGCCGGTCAGATCGGTCGCCCGCTGCGTCGCCGTCCGGCGGTCGAGCTTGCCGTGGTTGCCGCGCGGCAGATCCTCGACGAGCAGGACCTCGGTGGGGCGGCGGTAGCCCGCTACCTCGCGGCGGGCCCAGGCGAGGATGGCGTCGGGATCGGCGTCGTCGGTGGCGGGCACGACCAGCGCGACGGGGCGGTCCCCGAGGCGCTCGTCGGGAACGCCGACGACCGCGACGTCACGGATCGCGGGATGTGAACGCAGCGCCTCCTCGACCTCGGCCGGGAACACCGAGAACCCACCCACCTTGAGGCGGTCGTGGCGACGACCCGAGAAGGCGAAGAACCCACTGGGCCAGACGCGACCGTAGTCACCCGAGGGGAACCACCCGTCGGGGCGCGGACCGGCATCGTCGCGTCCCTCGTACCGCTGCAGCACGCCCGAGCCGCGGAACTCGAGCTCGCCCACCTTGCCGTAGCCGACCGGCTCGCCGTCCTCGTCCACGGCCCGGACCTCCATGCCCGGCAGCGTGATGGCCACCGCGGGTACCTGGACCCGGCGCAGCGGTGACGGGGGGTAGAGGCGGACCGCTCCTCCTCCGGAGAGTTCCACCATCCCGTAGATGTCCGCGAAGGCCGCCGTCCCGCGTGGCTTCCCGCGCACCATCCCCGCCGCCCCGTAGCTCTGGAACCGACGCGCACGGTCGGGCGGCATGACGTCCGCCGCGCTGACCCAGAGCTGGATGGCCCCCAGCTCGCGGTCGGCGGCACCAGCCGCCTCCAGATCCGCGTACATCGTCGGGACCCCGGTGAAGACGTTGGGGTCGCGATCCTCGATCAGGGTGAGGACCTCCTCAGCGTCGAACCGCGGCCGGTGGAGCATCGGGATCCCGGCACACAGCGCCCCGAGGGTCGTGCCGATGCCCATGATGTGCGTCAGCGGCAGCGCCGCGAGCATGAGGTCACGACCGCTCCGGGGGCCGATCCGCCAGCCCACGGGAGCTGCGGCGAGCCGCCCGAGGGCGGTGAGCAGGCCACGGCTGGTGAGCGCGGCAGCCTTGGGCTGCCCGGTCGTACCCGACGTCGCGAGCAAGAGTGCGGTGGCGCCTGGATCGGCATCGTCGGGTGGTGACAGCGACGCGTCCGGGTGGTGGTGCAGCCAGCCTGCCAGCGAGTCGTCGGATCCGTCATCCCCCGTGGCCACCCACGTCAGGTCGGACAACTCGTCCACCTCACGGAGGCGACCCATCACGTCCGCGTCGGTGACGGCCACCGACGCCCCGGCAGCCATCACGACGGCGGCGACCTCGTGTGGCTTGAGCCGTGCGTTGACGGGCACCGGCACCGCTCCGACCCGCGCCAGGGCGAAGCTGTGCAGGATGATGTCGATGCGGTTGCCGATCAGCAGCAGCACGTGCTCACCGGAGCGGCGCCCGAGCTCCCGGTGGGCGGACGCGAGACGTGCGACGTGCGCCTCGACCTCGGCGAAGGTGCGAGCGCCGCCCGGGTGCAGTCCGGGGGTCGGCGACGGGTCCTCGAGCGCCCGCCGGTCGCCGTAGCGCTCGGCGAGGACGGCTGCCAACGCGCCCAGGTGCACGCCCCGGCCGGTGACGAGTGCGGTCAAATCAGCGAGATGTCCGAGCACCGATCCTCCTGGGTCCGCGTGCGTACCGGTCGAGACGCTACTCCGACGTCGACGCCCCCCTCGGGCCGATGGTCAGGGCCGAGATGACGGCTCCGCTGACCAGCAGGGCCGCACCGATCCACATCGACCGCTGGAACCCCCGGGTCAGCTCGTCGGGTCCGAGCTGCGAGGCACCGGCGATGCCGGCCGCGAGGGGGACGATGGCGACCGCGAAGAGACCACCGAGCCGAGCCACGGCGTTGTTCACGCCCGAGGCCACGCCGGATCTGCGCTCGTCGACGGCATCGAGCGCGGCCGCGGTGATCGGAGCGACCGTCAGGGTCAGGCCGATCGCGAACACGAGCAACGACGGGAAGGGACCGGCGACGTAGCTCGTTCCGCCGACGATGCGGACCGCCAGCGCCATCCCCACGGCGGCGATCGTCGGGCCGACGACGAGCGGGAGCCGGTGTCCGCAGCGTGCGGCGATGCGGCCCGCCAGAGGCGAGCCCGCCAGCAGCAACAGGTTGATCGGCATGAGCGCCAGACCCGCATCGAGGGCCGAGTAGCCCAGGGTCCGTTGCAGTTGCAGGACGATGAGGAACAGCGACACGTTCAGAGCGCCGTACACCACGAACGTCGCGGCGTTGGCGCCGCTGAAGCGGGGGATCCGGAACAGCTCGAGCGGCAGCATCGGGTGGCGGATGCGACGCTCGATGATCGGGAACGCGGCTAGTAGCAGCGAACCGACGCTCAGGGCTGCCACGATGAAGGGGCTGCTCCACCCGCGGGCCGGGCTCTCGATGAACCCCACCACGAGCGCCCCGATCCCCGCGGTCGCGGTGGCAGCTCCCAGCACGTCGGGGCTGCCGGTCTGCGTCGCATCGCGGTTCTCGGGGATGTAGCGGAGGGTCAACCACAACGTCGCCAACGCCATCGGCACGTTGATGAAGAACACGAGTCGCCACGACACGGCGTCCACCAGCCAGCCGCCGACGAACGGGCCGATGGCGGTCGTCAGCCCCGACATCGCGGCCCAGACGCCGATCGCCTTCTCGCGGTCGCCTCGCGGGAACAGTCCGCCGATGATGGCGAGGGAGCCGGGCACGAGCATCGCCGCCCCGACGCCCTGCACGATCCGCGCCCCGATGAGCGCGGGGCCGTTCGGGGCGAGGCCGGCGGCGACCGACGCGATCGTGAACAGCAGCAACCCCAGTAGGTACAGCAACCGACGGCCGTAGCGGTCGCCGAGCACACCCCCGAGCAGCAACAGCGATCCGAGGGTCAGCAGGTACCCGTTGAGCACCCACTGCAGCGCGGAGAAGCCGACGTCGAGGTCCTCGCCGAGCACGGGCAGCGCGACGTTGACGACGGTGGAATCGAGGAACGCCATCCCCGAACCGAGGACGACGGCTGCGACCGTCCCCCTACCTCGAGGACTGTCGTAGCGGAGGGTGGGGGAACGGTCGTCCGGGGACACTTGCGGAGCGTAGGGTGCGCGTCCTCGAACGCGACGTCCCCGCCAGGAGCGTCCCATGGGCTACCCCCGTCGTCTGCTCACCGAGGACGAGTCGGTCATCCGGGAGTTCCACCCGCACTGGAGGGTGCTCATCCCAGCCGGTCTGTGGCTCGTGCTCGGCATCGCCGGCATCGTCGTGACGTGGCAGGTCGCGCCAGAGGACCGCACGGTCGACTGGATCATCACCGGTCTGCTGATCGTCGGGATCGTGGTGCTGACGGGAGGCCCGGTGATCGACTGGCGCTTCACCCAGTACGTGCTCACCAACGAGCGGCTCATCGTCCGCCGCGGCGTCATCTCACGGAGCGGGATGGAGATCCCGCTGGAGAACATCAACGACGTCCGCTTCAGTCAGTCGATGTTCGAGCGGGCGCTCCGGTACGGCGACGTGGTGATCGAGTCAGCGGGAGAACTCGGACAGAGCGTGATGCACGACATCCCCCAACCCGAGTCGTTCCAGTCCCAGCTCTACACCGCCCGCGAGGAACGCACCATCGGGCTCGGGAACAGTTCCGGCGGACCCCGTGACCCGGTCGCCCAGCTCGAGGCCCTCGCTCGCCTGCACGAACAGGGCGTGCTGACCGACGACGAGTTCGCCGCGAAGAAGCAACGCCTCCTCGACCAGATGTGAGGAGGCACGGGTCCCCGTGCGAAGGGTCCATCGA